>JBJERD010000364.1:0-6303 GCA_051882095.1 Oscillospiraceae bacterium | reverse complement strand
ATCAAGGTTCCTCTCTTTATCAACGTTGGCGATAAGATCAGGATCGACACCCGTACCTGCGAGTACATGGAGCGTGCTTAATCAATTAATCTATAATACGGAGGGAATGTTTTATGGAGCTTTCAAACAAGGTTGCATATCTTAAAGGTCTGATGGACGGTCTTAAGATCGACGATTCCACAAACGAGGGCAAGGTACTTCTTGCTATGGCTGATATCCTTGACGAAATTGCATTGACTGTTGAGGACGTAGCCGACGAGGTAGACGAGGTTGTTGAGCTTGTTGACATTCTTGATGAAGACCTCGGCAGCGTTGAGGATGACTTGTATTCTGACGATTGCTGCGACGACGACTGCGATTGTTATGACGACTGCGATTGCTGCGATGACGACGACTACGATATCGACGACGAAGAGATGTATGAGTGCGTTTGTCCTACCTGCGGCGATTCTATCATGCTCGGCGAGAATATCATCGCTGAGGGCTCAATTGATTGCCCTAACTGCGGAGAGACTCTGGAGTTCGATTTTTCCGAAATTGAGGAAGATGAAGACGAGGATTGATCTCATAGATATGTTCAGCTAATTTAATATGTGTTTCAGGGGGTGGCGAAATTCCACACCGGAGGTGATTAGCGTTTGCTATAAGTCCTCAACCGCAGAGATGCGCTGATTCGGTGAAAATCCGAAACCGACGGTATAGTCCGGATGGAAGAAACGACAGATTTAATTTGCATTTTTTGCGCCCTGAATTTTTGTTCAGGGCGTTTTTGCGTTATTTACTGCTGTTTCTCCCGATAATTTTAATTATTTGGAGGAATTAATAATGACTGATACAATTTCAAACACTAACACAAAAAAGCTGCTTACAACCAGAAATATGGTTGCTATAGCAATGATGAGCACGATAGCTACTGTTATCTACTATCTTGATTTTCCTGTTCCGCTGATGCCTGGATTTATCAAGCTTGACCTTTCAAATGTGATCTCACTTCTTGCAGGATTTTCTATGGGTCCTGTTGCAGGAGTTATCGTTTGCCTGATCAAAAATGTTATCCAGCTGCTTTTGAAAGGAATGGGTACCACAATGGGTATAGGTAATATTTTCGACTTTGTTACCAGCGCCTCTTTTGTTCTTGTTGCTGCTTTGATTTATAACAGAAACAAAACAAAGAAAAATGCAGCTGTCGGCTGTATCATCGGAACTATCGTATTTACATTGATAAGCCTGCCGCTGAATTATTTCATCGTTTACCCGATCTATTTCAAGGCTTTCGGTGGAGAGGCTGCAATTCTTGGTATGTATCAGGAGATAATGCCCGGCGTTAAAAACACTTTCTCTGCGCTGTGCATATTCAATCTGCCTTTTACCTTTGTTAAGGGCGTAATTTGCGCTTTGATAACGATACTTATATATAAGCCGCTTTCACCTGTCATCAAGGGTAGAAAGTAATATATCAAATTAATTTTGCTGAACATAAAAACGGCGCACTTCGCAAAAGAAGTGCGCCGGTATTTTTATATTACTTTACTGCGTCAAGAAGAGCCTGAACCCTGTCTGTTTTTTCCCAAGCAACGCCAAGATCCTCTCTGCCGATGTGACCGTAAGCGGCAAGCTGCTTGTACTGAGGCTTTCTCAGATCAAGCTCCTTGATGATTGCGGCAGGGCGAAGGTCGAATACCTTGTCAACAGCCTCGGAAAGCTTTTCGTCAGAAACTGTACCTGTGCCGAATGTGTCTACCATTACCGAAACGGGATGTGCAACACCGATAGCATATGCCAGCTCTACCTCGCATTTCTTTGCAAGACCTGCTGCAACAATGTTCTTTGCCACATATCTTGCTGCGTAAGTAGCAGAGCGGTCAACCTTTGTTGGATCCTTACCCGAGAAAGCTCCGCCGCCGTGACGAGCGTATCCGCCGTAGGTGTCAACGATTATCTTTCTTCCTGTAAGTCCGCTGTCTCCCTGAGGTCCGCCAACAACAAAACGTCCGGTGGGGTTTACGAAATAGGTGGTATTCTCATCAAGCAGCTCTGCGGGAATTACCGTCTTGACAACCAGTTCGATAATATCTTTTCTTATCTGTTCAAGGGATACCGCCTCGTCGTGCTGCGAAGAAACAACAACTGCGTCAACTCTGACGGGCTTTCCGTCGTCGTATTCAACAGTAACCTGAGTTTTTCCGTCGGGACGCAGATAATCTAGAGTGCCGTTCTTTCTTACCTCTGTAAGCTTGAGAGCAAGCTTGTGTGCAAGCGAGATCGGCATAGGCATAAGCTCGGGGGTTTCGTCGCAGGCAAAGCCGAACATGATTCCCTGATCTCCTGCGCCTGTATCAAAAGCGTTTTCAGCTCTGCCTTCAAGAGCGTTGTCAACGCCCATAGCAATGTCGGGAGACTGCTTGTCTATCGTAGTCATAACAGAGCAGGTGTGACCGTCGAAGCCGTATTTTGCACGGTCATAGCCGATGCCTACCACAGTGTCTCTTACTATCTGAGGGATATCTATGATCGCCTTTGTAGTGATCTCACCCATGCACATAACAAGACCCGTTGTCGTTACCGTTTCGCAGGCAACTCTGGACATAGGGTCCTGCTCCAGCAAAGCGTCCAGAATAGCGTCCGACACCTGGTCGCATATCTTATCGGGATGACCCTCAGTAACCGATTCCGATGTAAATAAATATCTTGACATTTTAAATACCTCTTTTCTTTTAACTAACCTTCTGTGTTCTTATCAAGCAGACGAAATAAAAAAGACGTTTCATTCCGAAACGTCTGAAATTCTGAAAAATTCCTCATCTCTCGGAATACACCGCAGGAATTAGCACCTTAACTTTAAGTTAGGTTGCCGGGCTTCACAGGACCTGTTCCTCCGCCACTCTTGATAAGGTATTAAGTTGTGAACATAAAATATTATACACCATTCGACCCTATATGTCAATAAAAATAGCCTTATGATTGTAAATTTATTATGAATGTTATATCCTCAGGATATCGTCAACAGAGCGGTCTTCGAGAACAGCTTTTCCGCATTTGGCGACGCTGTCAAGAAATTCTCTGCCCACCTTTTTTTCAAGTATCTTTTCCGCCTCGCCCAGAACCACATGACCGCTGTTTGTTCTGTGGAAATCCGTTCCCAGCACCTGAACGAAACCGTCCTTGATAAGCTTCATGCAGTTTCGACGTGAAGAAAACGACATAAGCGATTTGGCGTTCATCTGACCGATAACATCAAGACTCATCAGCTCCGTAAGCTCCTTGTAGCTTGTGAAGTGCAGATATCTTTCGATATGCGCTATCATAAGCTTGACGTCCATAGAGCCGGAGATCATTTCAACATCGTCAATAATGTCATGAGAAAGCTGTCTGTAAGGCATTTCAAAAAGCACAAAATCCGTGCCTTCCAGAGCAAGCTTTGCAAGCTGTTCGTTGCCTGCAAGAACATGATCGTAAAGCACCTCAGCCCCCAGAATAATCCGTGGATGCTCAGGCTTCAGATGTGGTCTCAGCTTTTCGTAAGCGTCGTTTCGCTTTTGCAGAAAAGTATCAATGCTGTTTTGAGTGCAGTAAAAGTGCGGAGTAGCCGCAACAACAGTCACACCGTCAGCTGCCATCATATCCAGAATAGCGACCGATTCCTCAACGCTGCGTGAACCGTCGTCAATTCCGGGAAGTATATGTGAATGAAAGTCTGTTTTCATTTTTATCCCTCCTGAAAATAATTATATCATATTTCATTTTGCTCGTCAAGAACTGTCGGTTTCAAATAGTTATAAAAGCGAATTATGGGTTGTTAAAATATCTAAAATAGCCTGATTTCTTCTGTTTAAAATGTACATTGACGGCGTTTGCAAATTCTTGTATAATATACATGACATGATGTATTTCATCGGAAAGGAAAGTGATCATTTTGTTAAAGATCAAAAGATTAGCGGCAATTTCGCTGGCGCTTACTTCCGTGCTTGCAGTGACAGGCTGCGGCGGTTCGGACAATTCAAGCGAGGCTGTTACAACAGTAAAAAAAGTAGATGTCAACGATACTGACCTTATTGAGGCTATCCCTGACGGCGCTCAGAAGGAGATACTCTGGATGGGTACTTACGACCTCAACCCGACTAAGGGAGCGGATAAAACGGTTGAGATGACCCTGTTCAACAATAAAGGCGGCACTGTCAAGTTTTCAAGAGTCAGCGACGATGAAAAGTTTGATAAGCTTGCCAGCGCAATAATGTCTAAAAAAGACGTTCCCGATATTTTTAAATATGAATGGATGGCTTTTCCCTCACAGGTGCTCAATAATATGTACCAGTCGGTAGATGAGATCGTGGATTTTACAGATCCTCTCTGGGTGGATGTATCCGAAACGGCAAACCAGTTTGTGCTTAACGATAAGCATTATGTGGCGCCTATCAGCTTTTCGGTAGGAACTCTGTTTATGTATGACCATGAGATGATCGAAACAGAAGGTCTGGACGATCCCTATGAGCTTTATATGGACGGCGAATGGAACTGGGATTCGTGGTACAGCCTGATGGACGATTTTGTATCAAAGGCTCCGGCAGGAACAGAGAGATATGGAATCAACGGCTGGTTCCAGACTCAGGTGATCCAGCAGACGGGTAAGACTATGGTTATTTACGACGGCAAGGAGTTTAAGAGCAATCTTAACGACCCTGATATCGAGAGAGCGGAAAATCTTCTGTACGATATAGGTAAAAACGGCTTCGTTGATACCGAGTGGAGAGGAAACGCAAGTCAGGCGCTCAAGAGCGGCGACCTTCTGTTCTATTGCATGGGACCATGGGCTATGACAGGCAGAAACGGTCCTGCCGATGGTGACGACTGGAGAGTAGTTCCTGTTCCCTGCGACCCGAATACGGAAGAAAAATATATGACCTCCGATATGCTGGCATATATGTGGGTAAAGGACTCAACTGCCAAGGAAGCTGTTCAGACATGGTTTGAGTGCTGTAGAATTGCCCAGACCGACGAGACCTATCAGCAGAACGGCAAGGAGAAATTCCTTAATGCAAATCCCCAGTGGTCGGAAGAAATGTATCAGGTGTATCGTGACGCTTCATCCAGCGAGTATAAGCAGGTGTTCGACTACGGCTACGGCATTTCGCCTACAATGTCGAGAGACAGCGCAAGCCAGGACGGAAGCTGCATAACAAGAAAGCTCTATGAGTTTACCAATAAGCAGGACGACAACGGTCATCAGTATACCTGGTCTGAGCTGAGAGAATCCTATTCAGCAACGGTTGAGAGCGAGCTTAAAGCCATAAACGAAAATATTGCTGAATACAATGGATAGTTTTTTTATAATGATTTTGCACCGATAAAAACATCTGAAACAAAACAGGGTGTCTGAAACGGCGTAATTGCGCTGTTTTAGAACCCTGTGTGCATTTTATACAAAAATTTTAACTCAAATTGTGCAATTTAGTACGTTGACAATGTTTTTAGTAATTTGTATAATATAAACGTGAAGATAAGGTTATAAAACCTTATATTTTTGTGAATATTCAGTTCAGGAGGTATGACAATGAAAAACTATAAGAGAATTCTTGCAGGCGTGCTGGCTTTGGGCATGGTTTTCAGTGTAACTGCTTGTGGTTCCGGAAGTAGTGATTCAAAAAACAACGATGATAGCTTTGAGGCTACTAATAATGTAGAAGTAACGGCAAACGATAAGATCACCGCTATTCCCGACGGCGCTGAAAGCACTATCATTTATCTCGGCGAGGGCGATCTGAACCCTACCAAGAAGAATCCCGAGAAGAGCACCGAGCTTGCTTTGTTTGAGCAGAAGGGCGGAAAGATCCAGTTTCACCAGACAACAAATGAAGACAGATTTTCAGACCTTGCTGCCGAAATTCAGGCAAATAAAGAGGTACCCGATATCTTTAAATATGAGTGGCTGGCATTCCCGTCACAGGTAGTTCGTGATATGTATCAGCCTATTGACGATATTGTTGACTTTGAGTCTGACCTCTGGAAGTCTTCAAAGGAAACAGCCGACCAGTTCATGCTTAGCGGAAAGCATTATGTAGCTCCTCTCGGATATCAGGCTTCCGCAATGCTTTGCTATAACCGTGATGCTATCGACGCAGACGGTCTTGACGTACCTTATGACCTCTACAAATCCGGCGAATGGACATGGGACGCTTGGAAAGACATTATGACAGAGTACGTTAACAACGCTCCTGCCGATACAGAGCGTTACGGCGTAAACGGATTCTTCAGAACTCATATCGTTCAGCAGACAGGCAAGAACCTTGTTGAGTATAATCAGGAAAA
>JBJERD010000363.1:0-6304 GCA_051882095.1 Oscillospiraceae bacterium | reverse complement strand
AGAGTAATGAACATATGTCAATAACTTTTTGCATATCTAAAAACAAATGAAGCTGCACCTCTGCGTGAGCTTCATCTGATTTCTAGGTATATCACAAAATGCACATACTGTCGCCGAATGAGAAAAACCTGTATTTTTCCTCAACGGCAGTTTTGTATGCGTTCATAGTATTCTCATAACCCATAAACGCCGAAACAAGCATTATCAGCGTGCTTTCGGGCAGATGAAAATTAGTTATCAGCCCGTCAAGCACCTTGAATTGATATCCCGGATAAATAAAAATATCCGTATACCCGTCGCAGGGCTTTATCTCATTATAAAAAGAAGCAACGCTTTCAAGCGTGCGGCAGGAGGTCGTTCCCACAGCAATTACTCTGCCGCCCTCCGCCTTGGTCTTGTTTATCAGATCAGCGGTGCTCTTTGGAATTTCATAATGCTCGCTGTGCATTTTATGCTCGAGAACATTTTCCTCCTTGACAGGTCTGAAGGTTCCCAGTCCAACATGAAGGGTCACATAAGCGATATTAATGCCTTTGGCTTGTATATCCTCAAGCATTTCCTTTGTAAAATGCAGCCCCGCCGTAGGTGCAGCCGAAGAGCCCACCTCATGCGAGTAAACGGTCTGATATCTTTCCTTGTCTTTCAGCTTTTCTTTGATATAAGGCGGCAGCGGCATCTGACCTATCTCGTCAAGAGCGGCGAAAAAATTGCCATCACACTCAAACTGAGCTATCCTGTTGCCGTCCTCCAATATGTCGGTAATGACAGCGGAAAGCTTTCCGCCGCCGAAAACAAATCTCGTTCCTACCTTAGCCTTTTTTCCGGGACGGCAAAGTATCTCCCACTTCATATTCTCCTTCTGCTCCAGAAGCAGAAATTCTATAAACGAACCGTTGTCCGCCTTTTCGCCGTATATCCTTGCAGGAAGTACTCTCGAATCGTTGAGCACCAGCAAGTCACCCTTTTTGAGATAATCGCATAAATTATAAAAATGCCTGTGTTCGACTTCCCCCGTAATGCGGTCAACTTTCATCATTCTTGACGCATTTCTCGGCTCGATAGGTGTCTGAGCGATAAGCTCTTCGGGAAGGTCATAGTAAAAATCAGATTTTTTCATGTTTGTTAGATCCAGCATATTCAATCTCCATTTTTTAGATTTAAGCGGCTGTTTTAATAAACTCGCCTTGGTTTTTACAAAAAATTAATATTTTTTTGCCTTATAGTCTTGACATATGAACTATTATTTGTTATCATTAAACAGAACAGATAGAGGTGCAGTCAAAATCAGTAGCATTTTTGAGATGTCTGACATCAAAGCTCCCGAAGCTTATTCTTAAATGTGAAAGGTGCGACTGCCGAAGCACAGGCTTGGGAACCCTGACTGCTGACTGTAGTTTTAAGAGAACTCCAGTTGTCATCATTACTTATGATGGAGTGCTATCGGCATATTTTTTAATGTGTCAACATTCTTATTATATTGTATGATGAACTGGTTTTCAACCAGTTTTTTTATTGTTTGTTTAAGTTTTATGTTTTGTGCAAATTTATCGGGCTCTATTTGTATATTTTGTCGATAATGCACACAAGACAATTCACCATCAGAAAAGGAGTTTTTACAATGAAGAAGTTTAATGTGGGAATCATCGGGGCAACGGGTATGGTAGGACAGAGATTTTCTCTTATCCTCGACAAGCACCCATGGTTCAATGTAGTATGCGTAGCAGCTTCTCCCCGTTCAGCAGGCAAGAAGCTTAAAGATGCCGTTGCAGGCAAGTGGAAGCTTTCTGAGCCTCTGCCGGAAGCTATCGGCGAGCTGACTGTTATGAACGCTGAGGAAGATGTTGAAAAGATCGCTTCAATGGTAGATTTCGTGTTCTGCGCAGTTGATATGAAAAAGGATGAGATCAGAGCGCTTGAAGAAAAGTATGCAAAGGCTGAGTGCCCTGTTGTATCAAACAACTCCGCTCACCGTCATACTCCCGACGTTCCTATGGTAATTCCGGAGGTCAACCCTGAGCATATCGAGATCATTCCTGCTCAGAGAAATCGCCTTGGCACTAAGAGAGGCTTTATCGCAGTCAAGTCAAACTGCTCTCTCCAGAGCTATGTTCCTGCACTTGCTCCTCTTATGGATAAGTATAAGGTAACAAAGGCTCTCGCCTGCACATATCAGGCTATCTCGGGCGCAGGCAAGACTTTCGAGTCTTTCCCTGAGATCCTTGACAACGTTATCCCTTATATCGGCGGCGAAGAGGAGAAATCCGAGAAAGAACCTCTCAAGATCTGGGGTCACATCGAAGGCGACAAGATCGTGGACGCATCTTCTCCTGCTATCACAACACAGTGCCTGAGAGTTCCCGTTTCCGACGGTCATACTGCCGCAGTATTCGTATCATTTGAGAACAAGCCGAGCAAGGAAGAGATACTTGAAGCATGGAAGAGCTTCAGCGGCGTTCCTCAGGAGCTTGAGCTGCCTTCCGCTCCAAAGCAGTTCCTTAACTACTTCACAGAGGACGACAGACCGCAGGCTAAGCTTGACAGAAATCTTGAGGGCGGTATGGCTGTTTCTATCGGAAGACTTCGTGAGGATTCACAGTACGATTACAAGTTCGTTTGTCTCTCGCACAACACACTGAGAGGTGCAGCAGGCGGAGCTGTTCTTCTTGCCGAGCTTCTTGCTGCAAAGGGTTATTTTGACTGATAACAACATTAATATTAGAACTTTAGGAAAGGAGTTCTGTTTATGAATAACACTATTTTTACAGGCGCAGGCGTTGCTATTGCAACCCCGATGAATGCCGACGGCTCTATTAATTTTGACGAGCTGGGAAGACTTATAGATTTCAACATCGACAACGGCACCGACGCTATCATCATCTGCGGCACAACAGGCGAAAGCGCAACAATGTCCGATGAAGAACATATCGAGTGCATAAGATACGCTGTTGAAAGAACAAACAAGAGAGTTCCCGTTATTGCAGGAACAGGTTCAAACGATACAAGATATGCCGTTGCTCTTTCAAAGGAAGCTGAACAGCTGGGAGCTGACGCTCTGCTTGTTGTAACTCCTTATTACAACAAGACCTCTCAGGCAGGACTTGTAAGACACTATACCGAGATAGCAAATGCAGTCTCTCTTCCGATAATCATGTACAACGTTCCTTCAAGAACAGGCGTGAATATCGCTCCCGAGACCTGTGCACAGCTTGCACAGATCGACAACATCGTTGCAGTAAAGGAAGCCAGCGGAAACATCAGCCAGGTTGCTCAGATAGCAGCCCTGTGCGGTGATTCTCTTGACATCTATTCGGGCAACGACGATCAGATAATCCCGATCATGTCTTTGGGCGGTAAGGGAGTAATTTCGGTTCTCTCAAACTGTATGCCTGCGGAAACTCACCAGATCTGCAAGCTCTGTCTTGAAAACCGCTACGACGAAGCAAGAGAACTGGCATTCAGACTCCATCAGTTTACAAAGGAACTTTTCTGCGACGTTAACCCTATCCCTGTTAAGGCTGCGCTCAATCTTATGGGATTTAACGCAGGTCCTTGTAGACTTCCTCTTGTAGAGCTAAGCGAAGCAAATATGACAAAGCTCACAAACACCATGAAGGAATTAGGTCTTGTTAAATAATCAATATAGGGCGAATTGATTTCGCCCTTTATTTTTAGCATTCAATAATTGATGAAAGGAATAATAAATCATGACTAATATTGCTATATGCGGCGCCTGCGGCAAAATGGGTAGAGTAATATATGATATCATATCAAACCGCAGCGACTGCAAGGTTGTTGCTGGCGTTGATAAAGTAGCCGAAAGCTATGCCGACTTCCCTGTTGTAGAAAAGATATCGCAGCTTCCCGAGAGACCCGATGTGCTTATTGATTTCTCGCATCCCTCTCTTCTGGACGACCTGCTTGAGTACTGCCTGACAAACGGCGTTGCCGCAGTTATCGCAACCACAGGCTATTCATCCGAGCAGATAGCTAAGATACATAAGGCTGCGGAAAGCATCCCTGTGTTCTTTACATTCAATATGTCCCTTGGCATTAATCTGCTTGCCGAGCTTGCTAAAAAAGCCGTAGATGTTCTGGGTGACCAGTTTGATATCGAGATAATTGAAAAGCATCACAATCAGAAAATAGACGCTCCCAGCGGTACTGCCATAATGCTTGCAAACGCTATCAATGAAGAAGCGGATAACAAATATAACTATGTTTACGACAGACATTCTGTACGTGCAAAGAGAACCAAAACCGAGATAGGTATGCACGCTATCAGAGGCGGCACTATTGTCGGCGAGCATGAGATAATCTTCGCAGGACGTGACGAGGTAATTTCATTAAAGCACGAGGCACATTCAAAATCGGTGTTTGCAGTAGGCTCTGTAAACGCAGCAGTCTTCCTCAAAGGCAAGCCTGCAGGTCTTTACGCAATGAGCGATCTTCTTAAAGACTGATTTGATATTGCATTAAAAACAGGAGTTTCATCAACGTGAAACTCCTGTTTATTTATTTCTTGTCCTTTGGTATTTTACGCAAATACCTGTAAGCCGTTTTATATTCCTCATAAGCCGCCGAAAATTCATTGTCCGACAAATCAATTCCGCCGAAGCAGGTCTTTTCAAACAGACGTGCGCAGTATTCAACAGACGTTCCTCTCCGCTCACGGACATACGCTATCAGCATATTTGCAGTATAAGCGGATAGATCGTCCTTTGACGAAAACTCCAGCAGCCTTATTATGTGAGCATAAAGCAGAATGATCCTCTTGTCGCTCTTTGCAAAGCGCAGACGTATGCGGAAAAACAATTCAACTATCCTGTCAATAAGCAGAATAAATACTACAAAGAATATTACACCAAGGAATATGAGTATCTTGCTCATATACTGAGCAAAAGCTGCAAAGTCAAAGCCGGACTTCTTTGAATAGTCTATCATATACCCCGAAACTGTCGGGTCAAAGGTCATCCAGCCGCCGCCGGGAATATACACCTCTACATATGCATGAGCGTGTGCGTCTCTGACGGCGATACTGCCGCTGTCCGTCCTCTCATAAGCTGCAAAGCCCTCAACATATCTTGCAGGCAGTCCGCACATTCTTGCCATAAGAGTCATTGCCGTGGCATAGCTTGTGCAGGAACCTGTTTTGCTTTCAAACAGAAAATACTCTATCGAAGTGTCATCAGGCGTGTATTCAAGGTCATATATATATCCGTTTTCTTCGAAATAATCGCAGAGCGCCTGCGCCTTGTCGTAATCTGAAACGCAATCTTTTGTGATCTCCATAGCCAAATCGTACATTCTCTCAGATACTTCGTTATAGTCAACGTTTGTGTAATACTCTTCGGCAAGATTTAACTCATTCCAGAATTCATCTTCGCCGAATTCTCCGTTCATTCCTGCGTCTGTAAGTATCTGACGGTACTGCCTGGCAGTCAGTCCAAGACTTTGAACATAGCTGCGATACTCGTCGCTTTCGGGGAAATAGTCAAGAGTATAATCATAATCATTCTCAACATACATAACGGCTATCTCGCCGTCTACGTAAGAAAAATAATCATTTGACGCAGAAAGATTGTAAGTTCCGGCTGTTACGCCATTGGGAGCAGGAATATAATATCCCTGAAAATCCTCGTCAAACACTCTGAAACTGCTTATCGACGGAGTATCCATCTGAAATTTATCAGCCGTAA
This sequence comes from Oscillospiraceae bacterium, assembly GCA_051882095.1. GTDB lineage: Bacteria > Bacillota > Clostridia > Oscillospirales > Ruminococcaceae > FB2012. The sequence goes on along the minus strand of JBJERD010000363.1, from coordinate 608 downwards.
GACCGTATTCATTATATTTTTCCGTCAGAGCAAGAGCTTTCATCTGCTCATATCTGTTATCCCTTGTAATGTAAGCCGAATACCTCTCATAGTTTAAATACTTGTCTGTAGAATTGTCAAGATGCCACCTGTCCCCATAAAAGTTATCATAGCCTTGTCTTTTCAGATAATAAACAGGCATTTCGTAATCGGAAGCAAAATAGAAAAGTATCTCATTGGTATAGCTTGCTCCGTATCTGGGCGAGGACACGTTGCTTAAATTCTCATAGTCGCTGGAAGCGTTTGTCTGTTCGGCAACAAAATCAAATGCATGAGAGTTCTTTTCAAGTGCAGATCTCATCTCAGGCTTAGGGATCACCATTGCCGCCGCACCCACAAAGGATACAAATAAAGCTATGGAAATAACATACGAGAGGTTAAACACTGTCTGTACATTGTTTTTCTTAGCGTCTATCTGCCTGTTGTGTACCATTACCGCAAGAAACAGCGTTATAAGCACCGCTATTTTCAGATCGCTCATAGGCTCGTCTCTCTTTGCATAGATAACAAAGGGGAACAATATGCAAAGCATAGAACCAAGACTTCTATATCTTACCTGTGTAAAATAA
>JBJERD010000362.1:0-6304 GCA_051882095.1 Oscillospiraceae bacterium | reverse complement strand
GTTTTTCGGATACATCAATCAGTCCTTCAAGGACAAGGAGATATTTAACCTTGACGCTCTTTATGATTATCTCACCGAAACGGAAAATGAGATAGAGTTTATCATCAACGACTTTGACGATGTTACTCCCGAAGGCAGGGACTTTGCAAACGATGTTATGAAGCTTCTGCTTGATGTAAGAACTCAGAATGACAAGATAACCGTTACTATGTTCTAGAGGTGGAAATGTTCGATATTTCAAAGGTAAAAACGCCCTGCTATGTTGTGGACGAGGGCGATCTGACAAAAAATCTGGAGATACTCTGCGGTCTTGAAAAGCGCACAGGCTGCAAGGTTCTGCTGGCGCAAAAAGCTTTTTCGATGTATTCGGTATATCCGCTTGTTTCGCAGTACATCAGCGGAACGACGGCAAGCGGAATCTTTGAAGCTAGACTTGGCAGAGAAGAATTCGGAAAAGAAGTCCATGTGTTTTCGCCTGCTTACAGGCAGGAGGAAATGGAGCAGCTTGTCACTATCGCCGACCATATCGTATTCAACAGCTTCAGGCAATGGAAAAAGTACCGCAGCATAGTAAAAAACGCAGAGCGCAGCATTTCATGCGGAATAAGAGTAAATCCCGAATATTCGGAGATAGAGACTAAAATATACGACCCGTGCGCCGAAAATTCAAGGCTGGGCGTTACAGCGGCGCAATTTGAGGAAGCCGAGCTTGACGGAATAGAGGGACTGCATTTTCATACCATGTGCGAGCAGGGAGCTGAAACGCTTTACAGAACGCTGCCTTATTTTGAGGAGAAGTTCGGAAAATATCTGCACAAAATGAAGTGGGTGAACTTCGGCGGCGGTCATCACATTACAAAAGACGGTTATGACATTGCTCTGCTGGAGGACTGCATAAAGCGTATTTCGCAGAAGTACGGAGTGCAGGTGTATATCGAGCCGGGTGAAGCGGTGGCACTCAATGCAGGATATCTTGCGGCGACTGTGCTTGACGTGGGAGTAAACGGAATGGATTACGCTATTCTTGACACCTCCGCAGCCTGCCATATGCCCGATGTTCTGGAAATGCCCTACCGACCCAATATCATCGGTTCGGGAATGTCGGGAGAAAAGAATTATACCTATCGGCTGGGAGGACCTACCTGTCTTGCGGGAGATATTATCGGAGATTATTCCTTTGACAAACCGCTTGCCGAGGGCGACAGGCTGGTGTTCTGCGATATGGCGATATACTCTATGGTAAAGAACAACACCTTTAACGGTATGCCTTTGCCGTCCATATATCTGAATACTGCCGACGGCGAATTGAAGCTTATAAAGCAGTTCGGGTATGAGGATTTTAAGTCAAGGCTATGACAATGCAAAAAAGGACGAACAGATTTAATGTTCGTCCTTTTTAGTGCTGCGGTCATTCAAGTATTTTGCGTATTTCTTTTGATACGGAAAATTCGTTGTTTGTGCCGGTGGAAAAATTAGCCGCCGTTTTGACAAGCGGATGCGAGTTTTCCATTGCAAAGCTGTAGTATGCGTTCTGGAGCATTTCCATATCGTTGAGATAATCTCCGAAAGCCATTGTGTCTTCGTAGGAAACGCCCAGCTTGTTTTGCAGAATGTTGATGCCTCTGCCTTTGTTTATGCCCGGGTTCATCACATCGACCCAGTAGAAGCCGGAAAGACATACGGTCAGACTGTCACCGAAGGCTCTGTTCAGCGCAGGCAGACCGTGTTGCTCAATGCCGTCCTCACCGTATATTGCGACTTTGAATATCTTATCGTCAAAGCTGTGAAGATCGTCAAGATAGACGGTGTTGATATAATACTTTGCGACCTCCTGCGAATATGCAAGGCTTCGGGAGCTGTAATATGTTCCGTTTTCGCCGCAGAGCAGGGGAGTAAGTCCGTTTTCTTCGCACACGTTCAGTATCTCATGGATAGCCGCCTGCGGAATCACCGAGCGGCTTATCACCTTGCCCTTGTCGGCGATGTATGCTCCGTTGTCGCAGATAAAGCATATTCTGTCGGCAATAAAGTCGAACTGCCTTTCAAGCGCCGAATAGCTTCTGCCGCTGGCAATGGCAAAGGATATCCCCTTGCTTTCCAGCATATCTATCATTTCTTCAAAATCGGGAGGAAGCTGCTTTTCATCGTTGACCAGAGTTCCGTCAATGTCAGTGGCAATAAGTTTTATCATGTTGGACCGTCCTTTCAGGATAAAGCTTTCTATATTAAGCATTATAACTTATATTCCGACAAAAATCAAATAGAGCAATTTTCCAAGAGCACGAAAACTTGACCAAAAAGGCTGAAAACGTTGTCTTTTTTGTACAAAAAGCGACATTTGGTGTTGATTTTTAATGTTGAAATGTTCAATAATGAAGTGTCGGTTTAGTTGATTATGCACAAAAAATGTTATCTAATTATTAATATACTTGACGTTTTTCACTAAACGTGATATACTTAATTATATAAGTTAACAGTAGGGGGGTGTCGTTATGCCTGAACAGCTTGAATGTGATGTAAAAATGCTGAAAACTGCTCAAAGAGAGCTTTTTATTGAAAAGCAGCGCCGTGAGATAGCAACAGAATATCTTAACTGCGCTTTCTGGGAGTATGATATAGAAAAGAATTGTCAGTATCAGTATAAAAAGCTGGACGGTAAATGGTCTGAAAATAAAGCCACGCTTTTTGATTTCAGAAATACCACAAAGGCATGGGGACTTGTCCACCCTGATGACATGGTCATTTTCGACAACTTCTGCGACAGCCTTGAAAACGGTGAGAGCGATTTTGTTTATGACCTCAGATTGTATGCGGACGACAATGAGTTCATAAAGATAAGATACACGGGAAAAGCCGTCTATGACGAGGAAGGCAAGGCGATAAGCGTTGTAGGCGTTACATATCAGTTGTCAGATGAAGAGTCAAGCGTATGTGTTCCGGAAAGAAACGACGCTGATGCAAAGTCGGCTGACCGGTCTTTAAAAGGCATAACTGCGCCTGATGATAATGAAAAGAAAGCTTCGCTTGCAAGGCTTTCCGACATGGAAAGTGAAGAAAAAAGACTGTTCAATTATGCGTTTGATACTCTGAATGGAGAGGACGATATTTATACATCGATCGGCAAGATATTTACCGAAATAGGAAAATATTATGATCTGGACAGCGTTTCTCTTGTGGAAAGCGCCGGGAACGATTGTGCTGTGTTAAGCAAGACATGGCAAAAGAAGAAAATCGGATATAAAATATATGAATTTGAAAAGCACCTGACAAAATACTGGAACGAAATGAACCGTGTGCTCACAATTAATAATTCAGTGCTTGTGTGCAACGATCTGTCAGAGCTTGATAACAGAGACTTTTTCAACGACAGGATAAAACTGGACACAAAGTCGCTGGTAATATGCGGAATATATGACTCGAAAAAAATGATAGGATATATTGCGTTTGATTCAAGCAGGTCAAGAGAATGGCAGAAAAATGACGTGAATGCTTTTGTAAGCATAACGCTGATAATTTCTACCTATCTGCTCAAACACAGAAATCAGGTGGATCTTCAGAACGAGATACTTTATTCGTCGGCTATTCTTGACAATCAGGAGCTTACAAGCTATACGATAAATCCGGCTACATTTAAGATAACCTATGCGAGCAGATACGCTTCCAAGATGTTCAAGGGCATTAAACTGGGAGAACCTTGCTATAAGGCGATAATGGGTTACAATTCTCCCTGCAGGCAGTGTCCTGCGGTGAAGCTTGACTCTTCAAACAAAAAGTGTACGGTGGAATACTATAACAATAAGTATGACGCATGGCTTTCCACTACTGCTTCGGAGATAAAGCGCCCCGATGGAAACGTTGAATATCTTATGTGTGTTTCAGACGTTACTCAGTTTATCGACAGGGTGCAGTCTCATGACAGACTGACGGGTCTGCTTACTTTTGATAAGTTTGAAGTTCAGGGCATGGAGATATTCGATAAGCTTGCCGACGACTATTATGTTGCGGTCATAAAGATATTGAAATTCAGAGAAGTAAACGACAACTACGGCTTTGATATGGGCAACGTTCTGCTGAAAGAGACTGCTCAGAAATTCGCAAGGTCTGTAGCGGACGGGGAATATATCTGCCGTGGAAGCGGAGCGAATTTCTTTGCTCTTCTGAAAGCCGACGAGGACTGGAAAGTGCCGGCAAGGCTTGAAATGATATTCAAGGCTATTCAGGAAGAGATCTGGAAAAAGTATCCGTATGTCAAGTTCTACTTCGGCTCGGGCGTTTATAAAATGAGCAGCGAGGATACGCATTTCAACAATGCTCTTGACAAGGCTAATTTTGCGCTGAAAACTCTTACAGGCGGCAAATATGTTACCGCAAATACCGTCAAGGTCTATGACAGCGAGCTGAATGACGAGATCATGAAGCGCAAGGAGATAGAGCGCACAATGAAGTCTGCCATTGACAATGACGAGTTCAAGGTGTACTATCAGCCCAAGGTAAGACTTGCCAACGAGAAGATAAACGGTGCGGAGGCACTGGTAAGGTGGATAAAGTCTGACGGAGAGATAATTTCGCCGGCGCTGTTCGTTCCGATATTTGAAGATAACGAATTTATCACCGAAATGGATTTTTATGTATATGAAAGAGTAATGAACGATCTGTCGGTGATGAGAGATATGGGAAAAGAGCTTCCCGTTGTTTCGGTGAACGCTTCACGTCATCATCTTAACGACGACAAATTTGCCGAAAAATTCTGTGAACTGGTTGACAGATATGACATTCCCCATGACAGGATAGAAATAGAGCTGACCGAAACGGCTTTCTTCGATAATCTTGATAAGCTTATCGGCGTTATGAAAAAGCTGCGCACAATGGGCTTTGGCATATCGGTGGACGATTTCGGTTCGGGCTATTCATCGCTTAATCTGATAAGCGTTCTTCCTGTTGATGTTCTGAAGATAGACGGTAATTTCTTCAAGAGCAATCAGCTCAACAACAAGAACAAAAAGGTCATCAGCACAATTTTTGAGCTTGCCAAAGGACTTAATCTGGTGACTGTATCGGAGGGCGTTGAAACCAGAGAGCAGATAGAATTCCTGCGTGAATGTTGCTGCGATACGGTTCAGGGATACTATTACTATAAGCCTATGCCCCTTGATGACTTTATTGATGTGATTTAAAACAAGGCTGTTCCGCCGTTTGGAACAGCCTTTTTTGTACACAATGTCAGGAATAATATGTAAATAAACTGCCTGCAATGTGAAATTTAGCTGAAAAATCATCTAAGCGTGTTGACAATTGAGAAAATTCAAAGTAAAATATATATAAAGATGCGCATCCGTACAGGGTGGGCATTTGTTTTGGACTGCTGACATTATCTTGCTTTATTGCTGACAAAACGGTACGGCGTCTGCGGAGCGTGACCGTAGTACTATAGGCAACACCGCACAACTACCGGCTAACGCCTTTGTGTGCGCCTTGCTTGCATATTTTCCGCAGAGATAAGGAGATACAAATGGGAAAGTTTTTTAGTTCTGCCCGTGTGAAAATACGGGAGTATGTATGCAACAATCTGCTGTTCCTGACGTTTGTTCTGTCATCACTGATAAATTCTTTTTTGCTGAGAGCTTTTACCGTGAAATTCAGCTACAATCAGATAAAACCGCTGCTTGCCGATATAGCAATGGTGCTTCTGATAGGTCTGTTCGCTTATTGCTTCAAGCCTAAGAGAAGATTTATCTATTACATGATATGGACGGTAGTGTTCGCTCTGCTGAGTGCGGGAAATTCCATATATTATACCAATTATAAATCGTTTATTTCCGTTTCGCTGCTTTCAACGGCTTCGCAGCTGGGCGGAGTTATGGACGCCGTTACAGAAAACATTATGGAGGCAAAGGATCTTATTTTCCTTTGGTCGATAGCCGCTTTGACAGCCGTTTATGTTATTATCCGCAAAAAGCGACCCGATTATTTTCAAAAGCTTCAGGAGAAAAGGCTGGGCAGAAAATATGCGCTGGGAACTCTTGCAGTATCGGTAGGCGTTGCAGGAATTTTTGCAACGACCCTTACAGGCACCGACGTTTCACGTCTTGCAAAGCAATGGAACAGGGAATATGTGCTGGGTACATTCGGACTTTATACATATCAGATAAGCGATACCATATCTTCTGTTCGTGCTAAGTTTAATATGATGCTTGGCTTTGACGAAAGCGAACAGGCTTTCAGAGAGTTTTACGACGGAAAGGAAGAGGTAGACAAGGTAAGCAACAACAACGAGTATTCAAACATTTTTAAGGGCAAGAACGTT
>JBJERD010000361.1:0-6321 GCA_051882095.1 Oscillospiraceae bacterium | reverse complement strand
TGTCAATTGTCAATTGTCAACTGTCAATTGATAATCATTTGTGCTTTTCTTCAAGCTCCAGCAGATACTGTTTCATTTCCACGCCTGCCGAATAGCCGCCGAAGCTTCCGTTAGAACCCAGAACTCTGTGGCAAGGCAGCATTATCAGCACGGGATTGCCCCTGCAAGCACAGCCTACCGCCTGGTATGCAAGCGGCTTGCCTATTGCGGCTGCAACATCATGATAAGAGACCGTTTCGCCGTAAGGGATAGTTTCAAGCACCTTCCAGACCTTATGCTTGAACTCGGTGCCTCTCAGGTCAAGCGGAACAGAAAACTCCTTGCGGCTGCCTGCAAAATACTCGTCCAGCTGCTTTCTGCAAAGGTCGAAAACTTCGCTTTCCTTCCGCTTCAAGCCTATCACCTTGAAATCCTTTTCCATGCAAAGATCGGTCAGCTTGCCGTCTTCACAGCACATTACCATTGTTCCTATGGGACTTTCATATGTATTCATGATTCGCATAAAAAACACCCTTTCAATGCGCTCAAAGCATTATTTCACTGCCTTTTTACCCGTCTTGCAGATGTCGCTGAGCGGACATTCTCCGCACTTCTCTCCCCTCGCCTTGCACACCTCTCTGCCGAAAAGCACAAGACGATGACAAAAATCAGAAGCTCTCTCGGGCTGCAATATCTTCCAAAGCTCACGCTCGACCTTTTCCGGCTCGGTGTTGACCGTAAGCCCAAGCCTTTTGCATATTCGTATGCAGTGAGTATCCGTAACAACGGCAGGCTTATGAAAAACGTCGCCCATTATCAGGTTGGCGGTCTTTCTGCCGATGCCCGACAGCTTTGTAAGCTCCTCCACCGAGGAGGGGATCTCTCCGCCGAAATCGTCTCTTATCTGACGGCACATCTCAACAACAGACTTCGCCTTTGTTTTATAAAGTCCGCAGGGACGGACTATCTCCTCTACATCGTGGATATCGGCTTGGGCGAAATCGTCTATGGACTTGTATTTTGCAAACAGCTCTTTGGTGACAATGTTCACTCTTTCGTCGGTACACTGCGCCGAAAGTCTGCCTGCTATCATCAGCTCATGGGGAGCGGAATAAACCAGCGAGCATATTGCGTCGGGATATTTTTCTTCAAGGCGGTCGCAGACTATTGCAGCTTTTTCTTTTTTAGTCAAAATATACACTCCTTTTAAGGGAAGCCTCACACTAAAAGCTCCGCCGCATATAATAAAACGTAGGATATCCGCCGGGCTTATTTCAGGTCTACATGGCTGCAAAAAATACCCGAATCGGTAATGTCGATAAAAGCATAGCTGCTCGGTCTGCCGTCACGGGGACAGGATGCGCTGCCGGGGTTCAGCAGGTGAATACCCTCTTCATACTGATAAAAGCGGCAATGGGTATGACCGAAAAGCGCAACCGAAGCGCCTATCTCCTTAGCTTTATAAAAAAGCCTGTCCGTAGAGAACTTCACTCCCATGTTATGACCGTGAGTGAAAAACACCTTTACTCCTTTGGCGATAAAAATATCATTGTCGGGAGTCATTGAAGCGTAATCGCAGTTGCCTGCAACGTTGAGAATAGTTTTTTCGGGATAGCACAGTCTCATTCTATCCAACTCTCTTTCACCGTCGCCCAGAAAAATAAAAGCGTCGGCGTCCTCATTTCGCATAAATATCTCACGCATTGCCCGTGAATTACCGTGCGTATCCGAAAATGCAATTATTCTCATACGGCACCCCTCCCTTGAACGCAGAACATTACAGAATATTTTCTCATATTATAACATAAATATTTATAAATACAATAGAAAAAAGGAGAATTTTTTATGAGCAATTTTAATCAGCCCAATCCTCAGGCTTTACAGGCTCTTCTGAGCATAGCTTCAAAAAAGCTTAACACCACTCCCGAAGTGCTTCAAAGGCAGCTTCAGGACGGTACATTTGAAAAGGCTCTAGCCGCCATGCCCGGCAATGAAGCGGCAATGCTGAGGCAGGCGCTTTCAAATCCCAAGACCGCTGAAAAGATTCTTTCCACGCCGCAGGCTCAGGCTATCTACAAAAAGCTGAACAACGGCTGATATTACCGCAGAGGAGGATAAAAATGGACGACTTGATGAGCAAGCTGCAAAACGTGCTTAACGACAAGGAAAGCATGAAGCAGATACAGGAGCTTGCAGGTATGCTTACGCAGGAGATGCAGCAGCCAAACGGCGTTCAGAATACTCCTCAGCCGTCCTTGCAGCCGCAGCCGACAGCGCAAAACAGCGTTCCAGACATTTTTTCTTCGCCGCAGAGCCAAGCTGCACAAAACGGCGGCTCGCCCGACCTTTCTCAGCTTATCTCAAATCTGGGAGCAATGCTGGGAGGGACGGGTCAGCAGGCGGATGTGGGGACTGCGCAGCAAAGCGGCGACACGTCGGGCGGTTTTGACATGGGCAAGCTTTTGCAGCTTCAAGGCATGATCGCACAGGCAAGCAAGCCGGACAAAAACGTAGAGTTTCTGCTTGCTTTGAAGCCTTTGCTGAAAGACGAAAACAAAACAAAGATCGACCGCTTAGTGAAGATATTCAAGCTTTTCGCCGTTTATCCCGCTCTGAGGGAAAGCGGTCTGTTGGGAGGCGATCTGTTTGGACTACTCTGACCCTAAGAATTTTTCCACCATGCAGGAAGAAGCGATACGCCGTGTAAAGGAGATGCAAAAGCGTTCCAGAAGCTTTGTGGAAGGCTCTCCCCTTGGAGAAAACGCAGTCACCCCCACAAGAGGAGAGGTCACGCCGAAGGGTGAGCATCAGAGCCGCAGGCAGTCTGCCGACCCAATTTCGGGGCTGCTGGGCGGTCTGCTTGGCTCACATCAGGGCAGGCAATCATCGGGCGGCGAGCTTTTCAATATTGGCGGCATAAAAATAGACGAGGAAAAGGCTCTTATCGGAATGCTCATTTACATACTCTACAAGCAGGGTGCGGACGTCAAGCTGCTGCTTGCGCTGGGTTATCTGCTTTTATAGGTAAAAATGGCTGCTGCACAGTCAGAAAATTCACAGAGAAACGGGTCGATGCAGGCATCGAAGATCTGCGAAAATTCAGCTGACGTGCAGCAGCCTATTTCATTTTCTTAATATATCATATCCCAAAGAGAGATCATTTGCCAAACCTGAATAACGCTTAATACCCAGAACGGTACAGTTTGAAACAGCGCAAGAGCGATATATCCTCTGCCAATGATATTCTTTTTTCTCAGCTTCGGATAAAAAATCGCAGTCAGTACAGTAAATAGCACGGTTATACCAAATATCTGCAAAGGCACCAGATAGTTTCGCTCGAATAAGTTATACGCACTATTAATAAGTATCGGTCCGTCAACTGTCGCTGAATAATAAAAGCACAGCCACATTACCCACCACAAGGCGGCAAGAAGGATAATAATGTCGGCAATTGAGAATAGTACTTTTTTCTTATTTATACTCACATTCATCCCCCCTTTTTATCAATTATAGCATATCAGTTTATTAGGGTCAACATCAATACTTCGTAAAAATATTGTTAAATTATTGACAATCTTGGCTGCACCATGTATAATTATATTAGAAGCATATGATCTTATATATGATAAGACGATCGACCCGACGCTTCGGGGGAAGTGTCAAAAATCATGAAAAGGAGGTATGCCCTTATCGGGGCATAGGAGTGAATATGAACTTGACTCATCTCAGATACATGGTGGAGGTAGAAAGGCTGGGCTCGATAACAAAGGCGGCTGCGGCTCTTTATATGGGACAGCCCAATCTTTCAAAGGCGATAAAAGAAATGGAGAGAGAGGTAGGCATACCCATCTTCAAGCGCTCGGCAAAGGGAGTAGTTCCCACCGAAAAGGGCAAGGAGTTTTTGCAGTATGCAAAGGCTATTCTTGTACAGATGGACAAAATGGAGTCGCTTAACAAGGAAGACCCCGAAAGCTATGTGGATTTTCAGCTGCTGCTGCCCAGAGCCAGCTATATAACCTATGCGTTCACAGAATTTCTCAACAAGGTTGACCGCACCGAGCGAATGGAAATAAAGTTCAAGGAAACGAACTCCATGGACGCAATAAATGCGGTGGTCGAGTGCGAATACAACATGGGGATCATACGCTATCCGCTCAACTACGAGGCGTTTTTCATGTCGGTGATAGAAGAAAAAAATCTCATAGCGAAAGAGATCTGGACATATGACTATGTTATACTGATGAGCGAGAGAAATCCCCTTGCAAGGGCTGTAAACATCACCGAAAATATGCTGGAGAACTACATCGAGATACTGCACGGGGACAACATCGTACCCAACATCTCGGCAGCGTTTCAGAAGAGGGATACTCAGCTCAACAGCAGCAAAAGGCACATTTACGTTTATGAGCGAGGCAGCCAGTTTGACATATTAAGCTCGGTGCCCGAAGCGTTCATGTGGGTATCGCCGCTGCCAAAAGCGGTCCTGAAAAGATACGGGCTTGTACAGAGACCCTGCGCCGACGTAGCCAAGACCAACAAGGATATGCTGATATATCAGAACAACTACAGGCTTTCGCACATTGACATGATGTTCCTTGACGAGCTGGACGAGGTGCGGAGAAATATTATCGTATAATAATACCAAGCTGCTGCATACAAACGGTAACTTCATAAAATCAAACGGGCGACCTGTGGTCGCCCGTTTCAGTCTGTCGAAAAGCCTATTCATGCTTAGAATAAGGGGAAGCCCTCTATCGCAGGGCTTCCCCTCTTTCAAAACAGTCCACTGGACTGTTTTGAAATTCACCCCATTCGGAGCTCCCTACGGTAGGGGATTTCGCTCACTGCGGTGAGCGACTTAGGGCTCTGCCCTTAATTCTTACGAGCTTGTCGAGGAAGAATTTTACCTCGCAAGCCCTTTAAAAAGGGCTTGACCCTAAACTTTAATATTTCCCGGTTTTTATGCTTTCATCAATTTCCGCCCTGCTCTGCAAGGAATTTTTCCGTATCAAGCGGATAATTCTTCAGGTCGGGAAGCTCGTCAAGCGTGAGAACACGCTCGCTGTTGTATATCTTGTTCCACAGCTCCAGAGATGTATACTGTCCCGAAAGCTGTCTGTCTTTAAGGGTGAACTCACCGTTCCATGTTGAGAACCATGCCCAGCGTGTGCCGTCGTTGAAGGCTGCGTCGGGGTCGAAAAGCGAACCGTTCTCAGTCATGGCGATTATCTTGTTGGTGCTTGTTACCGTCTTCATAAGGTCATAGGTGTCCTTCTGCGAAGAGGAATCAAGCTCGTCAGGATATACGTCGTAGCCGATGATGTCTACATACTCGTCTCCGGGATAATATGTGGGATCCTGTCCGTTCCATACCCAGATAAGATTGTTTATGTTATGCACGTTTGTCAGTCTGTCATACATAAGCTGCCAAAGCTGAATGTATGCGTCCGATCCCGACGAGCCCCACCAGAACCACGGATTTTTCCACTTGGGATCTCCGCCGCCCTCGTGAAGAGGTCTCCACAGTATTGGCACATGATAGTCGTCAAGATCCATTAATATCTCTGCGATCGTGTCGATATCCCTGATTAGCAGGTCGTAGCCCTCGGGGTCTGAGCCGTTGAGAGCCGCAGCAAGATTGAAGTTTGTCTTGTCGGCACGGAAGCCTTCCCACCATGCTGCGCCGTTGTAGTTAAGATAAGGCTCGGGGGCGTTCCAATGCCAGCAGAGGGATACTATTCCGCCCTGATTGAGCCACCAGTCCTTTGCCTGCAGCGGAACCATATCTCCTCCGCCCGAACCGTTAGCAACACGGCTTGGCGACGATTCGATAAGGTCAAGTCCCAGAATTGCAGGAGTCTTGCCTGTATTTCTCTTTATCTCAACAAACTCACGGCTCTCGCTGCCCATATTGTCGCCGGAATACTGTCCCGATATGGTATACTTGCCGTAAACGTCGGTCAGGAAGTTATAAAGACGTCTGGTCTCCTCAGAAGCGTTGGGGTTGCAAAGAGTGTTGCTTACCTCATACTGGGAAAGGTCTATCTCCTTTGCGGGAGTTATGGTCAGTTTGTCAACATAGCAAAGACCGTCCGAACCCTTAACGCCTACCTTATGTTTGCCCTCGGGCAGCAGAACGTTTGCAGCAACTGTTTCGCCGAACTCGGTGGCAGTCGTTTTGAATGAGGTGAGCGAAGCGCCGTCTACGGTGATGAGATTTGAAGCGCCCTCCTTATCGGCAGCCGCCATAAGCGTGATATCATAGCTTCCTGCAACCTCAAGGTCGATATCGAACTCTACTCCGTCGTCCTTTGCTCCGATAGCAACGAAGCCTTTTCCGCT
>JBJERD010000360.1:0-6328 GCA_051882095.1 Oscillospiraceae bacterium | reverse complement strand
CCGCCGATACCGGGCTTTGCGCCCTGTCCCATTTTAATCTCGATAGCTGCGCCTGCTTTCAGATAATCCTTTGAAACGCCGAAACGTCCCGAAGCTACCTGAACTATCGTGTTGGGTCCGTATTTGTAAAAATCGGGGTGAAGTCCGCCCTCACCAGTGTTGTAAAGTATGCCAAGCTCCTCAGCAGCCCTTGCAAGAGATTCATGAGCGTTGTAGCTGATAGAACCGTAGGACATTGCCGAGAACATTACAGGCGTTGAAAGCTCCAGCTGTGGAGTAAGATTGTTTTTAAGATTTCCTTTTTCGTCACGCTCTATCTTCTTCGGCTTTGCGCCCAGAAATACCTTTGTTTCCATAGGCTCTCTCAGCGGGTCGATAGGCGGATTTGTTACCTGCGAAGCGTTCAGCAGTATCTTGTCCCAGTAAACCGGATAAGGCTTTGGGTTGCCCATTGACGAAAGCAGCACTCCGCCCGAACCTGCCTGACGGTAAACCTCGGAAATAGTCTCGCCCGTCCAGTTGGAATTGTGCTTGAAGGTGTGGTCAGTGTGAACGATCTTCAAGGCTCTTGTGGGACACAGCGAAACGCACCTGTGGCAGTTTACGCACTTTGCGTCGTCCGATACCATCTTGTCAAGCTCCTCGTCGTATGCGTGAGCGCAGTTTGCACACTGCCTTTCGCATACACGGCAGCCGATACATTTATTATAATCCCTCACGATCTCGTATTCGGGATACAGAAAATCTATAGCCATAATAATACCATCCCTTCTTATAACTACTTCTTGTAACTGTCGAGAGTTACGATAACAGGCTCGCCGCCCTTTGGCGACCAGATCTTGTCAAGCTCAGGCTGAATAACTCTTATTGCGCACTCTTCGCTTGCCATGTAGACCATGTCGTCCTTTTCGCCGATGACCATAGATCTCAGCTTCAGTCTGTCGTTTAACGCCATAAGACCGCCCTCAAAGCCTAAGATTATGGAGAACGGACCTGTGATAAGCAGACTTGAGAAAGCGTTTCTCAGATATTTCATCTTTGCCTTTTCGTCCTCGGGCAATCTGTCGATAGTTGACCAGAAGGGCGCTGCAATAACATTTGCACATTCTTCAAGGGTCAGCTTCTGCTTTCTCAGCAGATAGTCTATGATATATGTGATTACCTCTGTATCAGTCTGCAAAGTACATTTGTAGCCGTACATCTCAATGTTTCTTCTGTTTGCGTCGTAGCTGGATATCTCACCGTTATGTACGATAGAGTAATCAAGCATTGCAAACGGGTGAGCGCCGCCCCACCAGCCAGGAGTATTTGTAGGATATCTTCCGTGAGCAGTCCACGAGTAGCCCTCGTATTCGTCAAGTCTGAAATATTCTCCAACGTCCTCAGGGAAGCCTACCGCCTTGAAAACGCCCATGTTCTTTCCGCAGGAGAACACATATGCTCCGTCGATGTTGGCGTTTATGTTGATAACGCATCTTGTAACGAATTCCTTCTCGTCAAGATGAGAATCCTTAAGCTTTGTCGGCAGCGGAGCAACGAAATATCTCCAGATAAGCGGCTCGGCAGTTATCTTGTCGCTTTTCTTTACCGGAATTTTAGAAAGGTTTATGATGTCAAAATGTCTGTCCAAAAATCTTTCGCACTCTTCTCTTGCCTTGTTGCCGTCATAGAAAACGTGGAAAGCGTAATAATCGGCGTACTGCGGATAAATTCCGTAGCCTGCAAAGCCTCCTCCCAGACCGTTTGAACGGTCGTGCATGGTTGCGATAGATTTTACGATCTCCGCACCGTTGATATTCTTACCGCTCTTTGAAATGATGCCCGATATCGCACATCCGGACGGGATCCTTACTTCGCCCTCTCGCAGCATACAAATTCCTCCTTATAAATTAACTTTCTTTTCTGCGTTTTCTTTCGTATTCCCCCGAACACCGATCTGCAGAAAAAAATGCTCGCATTTATGCCCATAAACAAAAACGCAAGTCAAAAACGATCCGCATACCCACTTAGAAAACGTCTGTATTCAGAGCAAAAAAATAACGTCCATTAAACGGGTACAAAATACCCGTAAAATGAACGTCGTTGTTCTGTAATAATCATTTTAGCATACATATATTAATTTGTCAAGCCCTTTTGCATGATTTTGTTTCAGAAAATTCAGATTTGTATATTTTTTATCAGATTTCAGCAAAAACGCACCGAAAATTTGAAAGTTTGCAACAACAATCATTCAATTTCAGCCGTCATTTTATCAATCGGACGCACCTTTTTCAATATGAGCGGCATTTTCAGATTGCGTACATAATGCAGTTCTCCGCTGTAAGGCTTCATGCCGTGCTTATAAAGAAACAGCAAGGCGTCGGCATTTGAGATTATTTCCAGATTGCGCATTCTCATAGCGACCTCTTTATAAAGCGGAAATTTCGGACGGAATATCAGCTTGTCGATGAAATGCTCGTCAGCATATTTTTCCGCCAGCAGCTCCAGAGCGCTGTCATGTCCTGTCACTATCACATCGCAGTCTTCGGGGATATATATTGAAAAATCTATTTCCGTTATATCGTCCATTCCCAGTATTGCCAAACGCATAAGCATAACCTCGCTAGTGTTTACAGCAGACGGCAGATCTCAGAAATCATTATCCGATAAAAATTGATTCTTGAAGCTTGCACAAATACTGCTGATATTAATGCAAATAAACTCATATCATTTAATCAAAAGTTGCTCTTTGTTTTCTTGTGCTGACTGTTTTTCATCTGACTCGCATTTCTTGATATGCTCCAACAAAACATATTCTATATAATTAGTCATAGAACGATGCTGCTGTGTTGCCAGTCTTCCTATCTTATCAAATATTTCATCTTCAAGCCGCAGAGTAAATACACGTTTATTAGTTGACATTATTCCGCCCCCTGTTTTACCTTATAAACATAATACCAGAATTGGCGAAATATTTATACTGTCATTTGACAGTCAAGTGACAGCATTTTTGCTTCATGCGCAATTATTATAATAATTCTTGTATATTTGCAAAAATAATCATTGACAATATAAAGAAAACCATGTATAATAATTGCAAAGTGAATAATAAACTGTTCATTTAAATAAAGGGGATATTTTTATTCCGGCGTTATACCGGCAACTGCATTTCTTGCAGTAAAAAGGCGAGCGACAACAGGTCGCTCGCCTTTTGTTTGTTTACCTATTAACTTTTACTGCGCTTCCGTATTAAAATCCTTATTGCGGTTCTTGACCAGCTTCTTGGTTTTTCTGTCGTGAATACCCATTACTATCTTTTCGCAAAGGTCAACTATCTTCTTCATGAAAGGTCTGAATGTGTAGAAAAACTCTCCCGCATAGGTGACTACCTCTCCGTTGAAGCCCTTTTTGAATTTGTATACTCCGTAGTTGGGGTGAGTTTCGTCCTTATAAAAAGGTATGCCCTGAAAATCATAGATAAAGTCGCCGTTTTCAAGCGCCCAGTTTATCATCGTCCACTGCATTAAATAGTTGGGATAGGTGTTTCTGTGCTGATTTGAAGAAGCTCCGTATACATAGCAGGTCTTTCCTGCATACTGGGTGGTCACAGCTCCCGAAAGAGGTATCTCCCTGCCCGTTTCCTCGTCCTGAAGATAGCACATGAACAGGCGGCAATGCTCCTCGCCCAGTCCGTCCAGCATTTTTACAAAATACTCCTTTGAGCGGATAGAAAAACCGTCTCTTATGCCCGTAGCCTGCATAAGCGGATAAAAATCGTCAAGAGCTTCTTTTCCGCAGGCTTTGCAAACAACGCCCTTTCTCGGCGCTTTTCTGATACGGTTTCTCCAGTCAGACTTGAAGGTCATCATAACCTCGTCGGGAGTCTTGCCCTCGATATTTCTCAGCATATAGTTGTTTCTCGCCTGAATGGTGGAAAGCTCGGGAGCATCGTAAACATGAGAAAATCCCATTGAAACTATCATCTCCGAGATATCTCTGTCCTTTTCCTCAAAGCAAGGGTCCCACATGAACTGATAGCTCTTATACTTTTTAGCAAGCACCTTTACTCCCTCAAAAAGATCCTGCATTACCTCTTTGTCTCTCCAGTCGCAGACAGGCCCGTGGGGAGCGTAAAGAAACGTGCAGCCGAAAATAGGTATCTTCTTGATGATAACAAGACAGGTGCCTCTTATCTTTCCGTCCTTGTCTCTTGAAATTACGGCGTCCCAGCCCCAGTTGTCCTTAACCTTTGGCCAGCGCAGCGACTGCATAAAGTTACCGTATCTGCTTGTCTTGGCGAAATTCTCGTATTCTTCAAGCAGAGCCTTGTCGTTCTTATTTATAATTTCCATAGCCTTTAAAATTCCTCTCGTTTTATAAATGTCAACTTATATTATATAACAACGCCCTTTAAAAATCAAGTGCGGCAGCCGCAAGCTGTCAGTTTTGTTTTCTGACCACCGCATACTCGTCGCCGTTGCGGTAATAAGGACAGCTGTAGTTTGAATAGCTTAAAAACCGCTGCATCTCGTCCTCGTCTAAATTCACGTCGCAGGTGTAGCAGTCGTATTCTTCGTCGTAGCTGTAGTTTGCGCAGGTCTCGCAGCACTGACCGTTATTATTCATACTGTCGCTCCTTTGAATCCAAAGCCTTTTTCTTCGCCGCCGAAGCGGTAAGCATAAAGCTTTCCCTCACCATTTTTTCTAGCTCCGCCTCAGGAACGTCGCTTTCAAGATAAACCGAGTTCCAATGGGTCTTGTTCATGTGATAAGCAGGGATAACGCCCTTATAAACGCTCCGCAGAAAATCCGCCTGCATAGGCTCGCATTTGAGATTTACTATATATCCGCTGTCCAGCTTCATGATAAGCCCGAACCACTTGCGGTTGTCGGAATGTCTTGCCACTACGCTCTCAAAATCCTCGCTGAACGGACAGTCGGTAACAGCGCCCGGAAGCGTTTTGATATACCCGATAAGCTTTTCCTTCGTCATAGCTTTACTTCTTTGAAAGCCTTACAATGCCCACAATACCGATGATAAGCATTGCAGCCATTGCAAATATCAGACCCGTCCAGTCGGAGGTCTGAGCGTTTACAAACTCGGTCATGGTGTGGTCGCCCACAAGCTTGTTTGCAGCGGAATCCATATTAAGTCCCGAAAACAGCAGCACAAGCACAAATCTCAGATTGAGCAGGCAAAGGAATGTACACACCAGCGATATCAGTCCGTGAAAAAGCCCTGTGAAATCCTGAGTTTTTCCGTATGAAACAAATCCGGTGATGCAGTGCAGTATGCAGCTGAGCATAAATACGAAATAACCCCCCGAAATAATGCAAGCCTTTACGGGGCTTTCGTCGTTAAGCAGCTGCGGCAGCAGGAATATCAGCAGTCCTGCCAGTATAAGCGCAGCCGCCATTGAAATGACTGCAAAAACACGGTTGACCTTTTCACTTGCGGGAATAACTTCTTTTTTTATCTGCTTAGGCATTTTTACTCTCCTCTTTCTCTTCTTTTCTTATCCTTATTTTAATACTGTCTATCTTCTGTTCGTCCTCCATGACCACAGTCATATTGAACGGTCCGTATGAAATAAATTCGTTCTGCTCGGGAATACGGTCAAGCAGATCCATTATCCAGCCGCCCATTGAGGTTCGTTCCGTCTCAATGGTATCCTCCGGCAACTCCAGTCTGTCCAGAAAATCGCTGACCGAAAGCTCCGACGACACCTGATAGCGGTTTTCGCCCAGCTTCACAAACGAAGTGTCCTCCTCGTCGCTTTCGTCGTATATCTCGCCCACAAGCTCCTCGATGATGTCCTCCAGAGTGCATATGCCCTCCGTGCCGCCGTACTGGTCTACCACCACAGCCATATGCACCTTAGCCTTCTGCATTTCATGCAGTCCCTCCGAGATGCGCTTGTTTTCCGAAACATAAACGGGTGTGTTCATGATAGTTGATATATCACCGCCGCCGCTTAAATAAAGCTCGTAAAAATCCGACTGATGAATTATTCCCACAATGCTGTCGATAGTTTTTTCATACACGGGCAGACGTGAAAACTTTGTCTGAATGAAAATATCCTTTATCTTTTCCAGACTTTCATCACGGCTGACGGCGATAACGCTTACTCTCGGCACAAGCACCTCGCTTATTGTTATCTCATCAAACTCCAGAGCCGAGCGCACAAGGTCGGATTCCTGCTCCTCCAGCACTCCCTCGTCCTCGATCTCGTCGATGATGTATTTCAGCTCGTCCTCGGTAACGCTTGGGTGATCGTCGCTGCTTTTGATAAGCTTGCCCGCCAGCCTTTTCAGCTGCATGAACAGCCATGTTACGGGCTTTAAGATG
>JBJERD010000359.1:0-6502 GCA_051882095.1 Oscillospiraceae bacterium | reverse complement strand
TGTCGGATTTTGCCCCGTGCGGGCTAGCACCTGCGTTTTCGGCTAAGTTGTTCTTTCGCAGCGGAATAAAAAAATCCGACACCACTGAATGATGTCGGATTTTGCCCCGTGCGGGCTAGCACTGGCGGAGAAGGAGGGAGTTAATTCCCCCATTCACGCACAATTAATACAATTCACAAACCCCCACCAAACCACGCAAATACGCCATTTACCGACTTTATCAAATTCCGCAGCACACGTCAATTTATCCTCAATTCACTCAAAACGTGTATGAAACGTGTATGGAACGTGTATGGAAAGCCACTGAAAAACCGTGTATTTATATTAGTATCAAAGTAAATAAGTGTGTAAAATCCTGCACAATCCCATACAAAATTATTTGTGCAACCATACAAATTTAAATTAAAATGTACACATTCGTATACATTTTACTTGACAAATGTATACATGTAATATATACTAAAATTACGGAAACCCCATACTAAAAATAGGAGGAAATAATCATGGCAAAGTACGAAGTTAAATTCTCGTGCGGTCACACAGGCACCGTTGAGCTCTTCGGCAAGACCGAAGAACGCTATCGAAAGTTAGAATACTTTGAAAGACAAGGTCTCTGTAGCGAGTGCTATAAAGAGATGATGAGCGCACAAGAAGCTCAGACGCCGCTCGGCGTTACCGTTGAGCTTGACCCATATGTGGATAAGTGCTTTACTCTCGTCTTCACAGGCGACACAAAGCCCGTGAAAGATAGGATAAAAGCTCTCGGCTTCCGTTGGACGGAGAAAAGCGAAAGCAGCGGAATGTTCGGCGTTCTTTCCACAAAGTCTTATTTCGCATGGTGCAAGGACGTTTCAGAGCAAGATCTTTCTGCGGAGCAGGACAAAATTAAAGAAGCGTTCCCGGAGATACAATTCACCAAAGACTACAGCGACATTGACATAGCTGCGTATCACAAAGTTCAGCAGCAAAGAGCCGAATCCGAAGCCATAAAGCAAGAAAAGATATCAGCTCTCGAAAAACCCGTCAAGCCAGACTGTCTCCCCGACGGCTATTTCAACGGCAAGGTTTACGGAAAAAACAGATACTCTGTCTATGTTGATAACAAAAAGATAGATATTACCGAAGAGGAGAAACAGTCAATAGAAGAGTACGCCCAAAAGCTTGCCGAATACAACAAGGCAGTCAAGCAGATTAAGGAGGAAAACTAAAATGGATAAAAGAACAGCATTTATCTTAGGAGAGATCTACGGACGCCTCAGCACAATAGTTCCAGGTGCCGATGACCCTGCACAGTTCAAACAAGCTTGCATTTCTCCTATGATAGGAATGACCACAGCCTACATGAAAGCCCGTAAATCAAGAACACTCACTAAGGAAATCGAAGACTATATCTCCGTTCGATTTAATGACATAGACCCCGACAAAGCAGGCGGAAACTGCGATGTCGAAACACAGGGAGTGTTTCAGATCGGCTACTACAAGGGCATGAAGCCAAAGACCGCCGCTCAGCTTATCGAAAAGACTGGCAAAAGCTATCAGAAGATAGCCGACGAGCTTAAAGTCTCAAAGATCACCGTCGCCCGCTGGGCGCAGGGGACTGAGCCGTCCGAAGAAAAAAAGTATTATCTGGAGCGACTGACATGGAAAGAAATATAAAAAGTTGCGTTGAGTGCGGCAAAAAATTCGCTTGTCCTCCGTCGTCGAAAAAGATAACTTGTTCTAAGGAATGTAGCCGAAAAAGACGGAGCAGATTGTTAAAAGGTCATGAAGTTTCTCCCGAAGCAAGAGCGAAAATATCTGCTGCATCAAAGGGCGTTTTTAATAAAGCATTGTTATTAGGAACATTTGCCGCACAAGCTTCCCCGAAAGCCGGAAGATTTGACACCCATTCATGCGCCAGAGATTGGATTTTGGTTTCACCGGAAAACAAAAAATACTACTGTACAAATCTATCGAATTTCATCAGAAATCATTTAGAATTGTTTGAAAGATATGACGGCGAAACAGACGAAAAAATGACGTACAGAATATCACGCGGCTTTACGACTATCAAGCGCCATGTTAAGTATAATCTTCGTGGCATATATTACAAAGGTTGGACAGTTGAAATTCCCGAAATTGATGTTAGAAACTGCGAAAAAAAATAGGGCCTGCTTTTTGCAGGCCCTTTTAATTTTATAAGAAAAATAACAGACTAAAAGTGCATTTTATAAGAATAGAAATAAAATAGGATTTAAAATACGATTGAAAATTTAAAATGTGATTACTTGATTTTTAAAAGAATAGCGCTCAACATTTTATTGATGAACTTCTGCCCTGCAATACCATTGTCAACGTACCCCCACTTGTTCTGAAAATACTTGACAATAGCCTCAACTCCGGACGTGTAATTGCCATTCAGATTTATTGTGCGCTTGATATACCCCTGCTTTTTAGCAATAATCAGCAGACACTTGAACGCCAATACTCCCACGCCCCTGTCGCCTTTTTTCAATCCCGTGCTATCCAGTACCCTTGTAGGCTTCAACACGCCCGTGACCTTTGACTGGTCTTTCGCTCTCAGAACACCGGCAAAATGGTTGTAGTTGTGGTATATCCTAGCACAGGCATCGTGATTGCCCGTCCAGTTTTGGTCGTAGCTGTAGAAATGATTAGTGTCGCCCTCGCCTGTTGCAATGGCAATGTGTCCCCACCCGCCCGAGCTTAGCGAAGACTTCCACACGCAGATATCGCCCTTTTTCGGAACAAATTTAGGCGTATTCGGTATGCGGTCGAAATTCTGAACCAGCTCATTGTGCGCATAGAAACCGTCGTAGTAGTCATGTGCATCTCCCCAGTTGCCGGGCTTTATCCCGAAAACTTCGTCGAGATAGTATTTCGCCAAATCAACGCACTGTGCGCCTGCGCAGCCGTCATAGTCCATAGCTTTGCCGATGTGCGCTTTAATAAATTCATCGTATTTCATGCCTGCTCCTCCTTGTCTTTCAAAGCTCCAAGCTTCTTAATAACCTTAGTGACCCACCCTGCCTGCGGATTTATTTCACCGTAGTTCTCCAGTATCGAAATAGCCTCCATAGCGAATATGTAAAGAAACACCGCTATAGCCGTTATCGTTCCTGCCCACCCTGCAAGCTCTTCATGCCCGTAGTATTTCCCGAGCTGTTCAAAGCCTATCTCCGAACCGATAGCCACACCCATTACGACGATCTCCGCGAGCTTGTTCAGACCGCCCTTGCGCATTTTCGCCGAGCGCACATCGTCATTGATGTATGCCTTTATCCACCCGGTTATAAAATCCGCAACAGCCAGTCCTATTATGATTATAAGCATTATTAAATATTTCATGATGTCCTCCTGTATTCATTGATTAATGAGTTACTCTCTGAGATGTGGGAAAATCCCATTGTCCGATTTTATTCACGGCGCAGCCGGGTGTGTTATGATAATTAGTCGATTCGTTCCAGAAACCAAGATAATCACCGTACTGAAATGCGTTTCCGAACATCTCAAAACCTTCTGATGCGGTGATAATATCAATATCAGTTCCGCTTGTTTTCAAGCTCTGAATATATTCAATTGTATCTTTGAGCAACTTAACTTGGTCTACATTTTCATATCCTGCTTTACGACTGCCTTCCGGCATATATCCGGCGTGAGAAACCATAATGAGCCAACCGTTTTTCTTGATACATTCATCAACAAGCATTTTCATGTATTCTATAGAAGCAGTGTCGATGTTTGTATAGCCTCCGGTTTTGGCATCATAATAACCACCGTTATTACAGCGATTGATATAATATGACGGAATACAATCAGTATTAATTCTGAATGCTTGCTGTGCTTCGTTTGTTTTCATTGCGAATTTATAATGCTTTGCTATCATCTCTCGGACATCTTCGTTGCTTGATCCGCTAGGATATATGTAACCGTTGATTTTAAAACCGTATTCTTCAAGTATCTTCTTTGTTTTCACTACATCAGCTTCGGCTTCTGAGATAGTAATGCTTGTTAATGGAGACATTCCGTGAGCAAGAATTTCACCGCCAATATCTACAATCTCTTTACATTGTGCATAAGACATATGGGTAGTATCGGCGTTATATGGTAAATATGTTGCAGGATAGGAAATGCAGTATGGAATATTGTATGTTTCCATTATCGGTTTTATCAATTTATAAAACTGTATATGACCGTCATCATCAATAAACGTTACTCTCGGCTTTCTCTGTATGTGCGTAGTCTGATTTACCGCTTCTAACACAGATACTCTTTTTTCAATTCCTCTGACGGTATAATCTGCATAGTCATATACAATTGAAAGCTTTGTGTAATCAGGCATTTCTTTTAAGGTATTATCAATGTACATGAACCTATACTGGTATGATTTGTTTACCCTGATACGCTTATCCCCGACATCTGCATATGCACAAATGGATATAAATGTACCGTTTAAATCATATGCAACTATATATAGACTGTAGTTTTTGTGATTATCATTATCATCTCTTACCGTTACGGTTTCGGATTCAAATGTATAGTACTTCGAGGTTCTGTATGCATACCCTGCACCGTTATAGTTAATTCCGCTTGAATTGATACGTCCCGGTGTCCACGATAAATTTTCAAGCGTTACAATTTTGTTTTCTCCAATATCGCTTTTCAGCTCCACAATATCATTACTCAGCTCCGTATAATCTTCCGGAATACTATTGAGCGTTTCCTCCGCAGCTGCAAGAGCAGTCTTAGCGACTGTTGCCGCCGTTTCTGCGGAAGCTTTACTCTCACTTGCCGATGTCGCATATCCTTCCGCTGCCGTTCTCGCCGCCTGTGCGGCAGTATTTGCGGAGCTTGCATCTTCGGCAGACTGTGCCGCCGCTTCCGCACTGATCTTTGCTTCTTTTGCCGAATTGCCCGAACTGTCCGCACTAGCCGCCGCTTTTTCTGCATTTGACTTTACATTAGCTTCACTTGCACTTGCAGCCTGTGCCGCCTGCTCTGCTCTCACTGCCGCCGCTTCAACAGAAGCCTTACTCTCACTCGCCGATACCGCAGACTCTTCCGCCGCCGTTCTCGCCGCCTGTGCTGAAACGCTCGCCGTGCTTGCTTCTTCCGCCGATACTGCCGCCGCTTCCGCACTGCTCTTGGCTTCGCTTGCCGAATTGCCCGAATTGTCCGCACTAGCCGTCGCTTGATCCGCACTTGACTTTGCATTTGCTTCACTTGCACTTGCCGCTTCTGCCGCCTGCTCTGCTCTCTCTGCCGCCGCTTCAACAGAAGCTTTACTCTCACTAGCCGACACCGCAGACTCTTCCGCTGCCGTTCTCGCCGCCTGTGCCGCAGTATTTGCGGAGCTTGCTTCTTCCGCCGATACAGCCGCCGCTTCCGCAAACTTTTCGGAAGTTATCTCATGAGCAAGCATTTTGTCCAACGCCCCGACCGACTGTTCATAAGTTGGTATAGGTGCAGGCTCACCGTCAAGAGAGCGTTTAATATTCAGCGTGAATACATCAGACTTCTTAACAAGCGTGTATTCCTCACCGTCTGCTTTGAGTGCGAGTATCTGACATTTTACCCTGCACTCTTCTCTGAGAACCGAACCGCCGACAGTGTAGCTTCCGTCCGTGATATCGACCTCATAGCTGATGCCGTCAGGATATTCTATCCTCATTTTATAGCAGTCAGCGCCGTCGGTCTCATACCCCTCGAAAACTATCGTCCTTGAATTGGTCTCGCCTACATAGCCTATGACTTTGAAATCCATAGCCGCTTCATAACGGCTGTTTAAAGATATCGTCATATTCTTTCCCTCCAATCATATCGCATCAACATTCTGTACTTCCTCATTCTGTACTACATCATATCTAAGCTTCTGACAGCTTACTTTTGTCACATCAACAGGTAGCTTGCCGGGCGAGGTCAATGTTATTGACGTTGTTCCGTCTGTACATTGCACGGCAGGACTGCAAGTCAGAAGGTCTGTGCTTGTATCATATCCTGTTCCTGTGGCTCTTACATAGAAATAATAAGCAAACTCACCTGTATTATTGCTTGTGACTGTTTTTCTTGCAAGCCTGCTTCCGTTCTTGTATACATCAGCGTAAAGCGTATAGGTAACTGTCGTAACACCGCCCGATGTACTTTCTTTGCTCGCCGTGTAAAAAACATATTCCCATGTGTTGTCGCTGATATCAATAAAGCTCATACTGTCATAACCGACGCTCTGAATACCGTCCGACATATCCATAATAACGCCGCATGAACTTATTTGATTTCCGCTTCCGAAAGCCTTTGACCCAATAGGCACTTGCATTTCTACAAATCCCGACAGGTCGTTTTCTTCATAAGTATAACTTTTAATAACACCTTGACTTTTCGCAAGCTTGTATTTGTATTTCTTGATAACTCCCGATTTTTCAATAAGCTTTGCGCCTTTGACTATCTGCGTATCAAGATAAAAAGGAAGCTCATAGTCCATATGCTATTCCCCCTCAGTAACAGACGG
>JBJERD010000358.1:0-6539 GCA_051882095.1 Oscillospiraceae bacterium | reverse complement strand
CAGCGTTACGATTCAGAAATTCGATCCGTACATAAATGTGGATCCCGGCAGTATGTCGCCTTATCAGCACGGTGAGGTGTTTGTTACCGACGACGGCGCCGAGACGGATCTTGACCTTGGTCATTACGAGAGATTTATCGACGAAAATCTTTCTATCAACTCGAACGTTACTACCGGTAAGATCTACTGGAACGTTCTTAATAAGGAGAGAAGGGGAGATTATCTGGGCGGCACCGTTCAGGTGGTTCCTCACATCACAAATGAAATAAAGGACAGGCTTTACAGAGTGGGCAAGGACAGCCGCACAGATATCGTTATCACCGAGATAGGCGGTACTGTGGGTGATATCGAGTCTACTCCCTTCCTTGAAGCGATAAGACAGGCTTCTATCGAGCTGGGCAAGGAAAATTCGGTGTTTATCCATGTTACTCTGCTGCCTTATATTTCAGGCTCAAAGGAGCTTAAATCAAAGCCGACTCAACATTCGGTAAAGGAGCTTCTGTCTATCGGAATACAGCCAAATATCCTTGTGCTGCGCTCGGAGATGGAGATACCCGAGGATATGAAGCAGAAGATAGGTCTTTTCTGCAACGTGAGAGCAGAGGACGTTATTCAGAATCTGACTGCGCCTTCGCTTTACGAAGTTCCGCTGTGGCTTGAAAAGGAAGGTCTTGCGGATATCGTCTGCGAGCATCTTGGTCTTGAACGCCGCAAGCCCGATCTGACAGGCTGGGAGGAAATGATAAAGAGAGTTCACAGCTGCGACAAAAAGGTAACTATCGGTCTTGTTGGAAAGTATGTTGAGCTGGAGGATGCTTATCTTTCGGTTGCCGAGGCTCTTCGTCACGGCGGCTTTGAAAACGGCGCAGAGGTGGATATCAAGTGGATACAGTCTGAGGATATCGACAGAAAGTCCGCTCCCGAAATGCTTAAAGGTCTTGACGGCATAATCGTTCCCGGCGGCTTCGGCGACAGAGGAATCGAGGGAATGATCGAGGCTATCAGATATGCAAGAGAAAATAAGATACCAATGTTCGGCATCTGCCTTGGTATGCAGATGTGCGTTGTTGAGTTTGCAAGAAACGTAGCAGGCATGGAGGGCGCTAATTCCACCGAGTTCGGCGATACGCCTTATCCTGTTATCGACATTATGGACGAGCAGAAGGACATCACCGAAAAGGGCGGCACAATGAGATTGGGACTTTATCCCTGCAAGCTTGTTGAGGGAACACGATGCGCCGATATTTACGGTCAGCCGCTTATCTATGAGCGTCACCGTCACCGCTGGGAGTTCAATAACGAATACAGAAAGGCGCTTACCGAAAAGGGTCTTGTTCTTGCGGGACTTTCTCCTGACGAAAAGCTTGTTGAGATAGTTGAGCTTCCCAAGGACGCTCACCCGTGGTTCGTGGGAGTGCAGTTCCACCCGGAATTCAAATCCCGTCCCAACCACGCCCAGCTTCTCTTTAAGGACTTCATAAGAGCAGCAGTGGAAAAATCGGCAGAATAACGGACTTTGCTGTTGCCTGCCGGCAAATTTCATTTACATTAATCAATTATCAATTGTCCATTGTCCATTGTCGATTGCAAATAATCGTGCTATGCATTGAAAATTGTCAATTGTCCATTGTCAATTGTCAATTGAAACATCGGGGGTTTTTGGATTGAGCTTCAGGCTGACGCAGGGAGTGAGCGCAGAAGATCTGAGCGGAATACATTCGGCTTATTACGCCGACGAAAACGGCGTTTCGGCAGTTCTCAGCGGAGAGCTGATAAGACCTGTGGTGGAGGAAGCGATAAAAAAGCTTGCCGAGCCTGTGTTCTTCTTTCTTGAACTGCCATGCAGTGAGGACGAGGAAAAGGAGCTGAGAAAAAGCAGGTCCGACCCGTTCCATTATGGGATATATTATCTGGACGGCTGCACTCTGCCCGTTGCTCAGGCGATAATGAAAAGGTACGGCGAGCTGCTTGTGAACGACGGTCTCAGCCGATTCGGGTTCGGTTCGCACGAAACGGGCGAGGAGATATTTTGCCTGAATTATCAGAATGTTTCTGTTTTCGGCAAGCGTGAGAATTATGAGCCGATAATGAAAAAGCTTTCGGTGCCTTTTGAAAAGGATTACCGTACATTGTGGGATAATTTTTCGCTGGAAACTCCCGGAAGCAGCGCCGTTGTTGAGATAAACGGCGAAACGGTGTATGATATCCCCAAGCTGCTTAAAGCGGAGGGAATGTATCTTGCGGAAATTGCCGAGGAGAAATAATTTTCCGGCATCGGTCGGGAACGGAGGTAGATTTATATGAACATCTGGCATGACATTTCACCAAAGGAGATAAATAAGGACAGCTTTACCGCTGTTATCGAGATACCAAAGGGCTCTAAGATAAAGTATGAGCTTGACAAGGCTACGGGACTTCTGAAAATGGACAGGATACTTTATACTTCTACCCACTATCCTGCCAATTACGGATTTATTCCCCGTACATATGCCGACGACGGAGATCCGCTGGACGTTCTGGTGCTTTGCTCGGAAACGCTGGTGCCTATGTCGCTGGTAAAGTGTTATCCTATCGGAGTAATTTCAATGCTTGACAACGGTGCGGCGGACGAGAAGATAATATGTATTCCCGAAAACGACCCGACTTATAATGTGTATAAGGATATCTCAAATCTGCCGAAGCACATTTTTGACGAGATGTCCCACTTCTTTACCGTGTATAAGCAGCTTGAAGGCAAGGATACGGTCATTGACGACGTTAAAAGCCATGACACCGCCGTTGAGATAGTTCAGGCGTGTATTGATAATTATGTGGAAAAGTTTTGTAAATAATTGAACGGTTATGCGCCGCAGCGTTTATTTGTGAACGCTGCGGCGTTTTTTGTCTGCAAAAAAAGGGGAAATTAAAGTTTAGGGTCAAGCCCTTTTTAAAGGGCTTGCGGGTTCTTAGGGCAGAGCCCTAAGTCGCTCACCGCAGTGAGCGAAATCCCCTAACCGTAGGGAGCTCCGAAAGGGGTGAATTTCAAAACAGTCCGGTGGACTGTTTTGAAAGAGGGGAAGCCCTGCGATAGAGGGCTTCCCCTGATAATGTAACCGGGTGTTACGATGAACTTTATCACGACGTTTATTTGTGAACGCTGCGGCGTTTTGTTTTGCACAAATAAAAACGTTCACAAAAAATTTAAAATTGTGCTTTCCAATGTTTTTGTTGTAATAATTAATTGAGTTAACTATTAATTTTGTAACCGTTTTTCCGAAAAGTGGGAGAGAAAAGGTTCAGCAGTACAAAAAATTGAACTTGTCGGAAAAAGATGATAAAAATTGTGCTTTTTTCGCAAAAAACTGTTGACCAATACTATATATTGTGGTATAATTGATATGTCAAAGGATAAGACTGAGTTTTTATCCGCTGACGGCGAAAAGGTTTTCATAGACGAACATGGGTTCTTACACAGAGGTTGCTCGTTAACATTTTGTTTACAAGTTACAATTTGATGAATTTCTTTTCGGCTAAAGGTTACAAAATTCGCTGAAAAATCGCAGTTTTTTACCCGGTCTGTCCGATAAATTTCTCAGTAAAACTGATTTTTTGGCGAAATTTACAGTTGCATTTTCTTAATATATAGTGTATAATAAAGTCATGGTGGTGAAAAGTGCAAAAAAGTGGGGAACATTCCCTAAGAATTTTGCATTACCGATCGAAACTGTATGTTAAGGAGGTGGACATCTTGCTGACAACTACGCTGAAAGGCACTTATTATCAGTCTATGGACGTTAAGGGACGTATGACTTTCCCTGCAAAGCTGCGTGAAACTATCGGCGAGAGGTTCATCGTGACAAAAGGCTTCGACGGCTGCCTGTTCGTTTATTCGCTGGAGGATTTTGAGGCTATGGCTGCCAAGATCAAGGCTCTGCCTATGGCTCATGCAAGAAATCTTCAGAGAAGCTTTATGGCAAATGCCTGTGAGGTGGAAGCGGATAAGCAGGGAAGAATACTTATTCCCCCTGCGCTGCGTGAGATAGCCGCTCTTGAAAAGGAAGTTGTGGTCGCAGGCGTTTCGGACAGATGTGAGATCTGGGACAAGCAGAGATGGGACGCCCTGAATGCAAGCGTTAATGATGAAATGCTTATGGAAGCGTTGGAAGGGCTTGATTTTTAGTGGAGTTTAAGCATATTCCCGTGTTGCTTGAGGAGTGCCTCGAGGGACTTGATATAAAGCCGGACGGAATTTATGTTGACGGTACGGCAGGAGGCGCAGGTCATTCTAAGGAGATAGCCAAGCGGCTTGATCCGGAAAAGGGCAGGCTTATAGCTCTCGACCGTGACCCCGAAGCTGTAAAGACCGCTTCGCAGAGGCTTGAAGGGCTGCCTGCACAGGTGGTAAGGGCGAATTACTCCGAAATGGGAAGAGTGCTTGAAGAGCTGGGGATAAGCGGCGTTGACGGTATCCTTATGGATCTGGGCGTTTCTTCTTATCAGCTTGACAACGCAGAGAGAGGGTTTTCCTATCACAAGGACGCTCCGCTTGATATGAGAATGAGCAAGGAAGGGCTTTCGGCAAGAGATGTTGTAAACGGCTTTTCGGCTCAGGAGCTGGGCAGGATAATCTTTGAATACGGCGAGGAAAAGTTCGCAAGAAGCATTGCGGCGAACATTGTTAAGGAAAGGGAGAACGCTCCCATAGAAACTACCTTTCAGTTGGCGGAGATAATAAAAAATTCCGTGCCGCAGAAGGTAAGACGTGAGAAAAATCCATGCAAAAAGACATTTCAGGCTATAAGGATAGCCGTGAACGACGAGCTTGGTCATCTTGACAGTGCGCTTGATACGGCGTTTGACTGTCTTAACCCCGGCGGAAGACTGGCGGTAATTACTTTCCACTCGCTGGAGGACAGGCTTGTAAAACAGAGGTTTCTTACATTTGCAAAGGGCTGCACTTGTCCGCCTGATTTTCCGGTGTGTGTGTGCGGAAAGTCTCCGAGGGGAAGGATAATCAGCAAAAAGCCTATTGAGCCTTCGCAGGAGGAGCTGGAGCGCAATGTGAGAAGCAGAAGCGCCAAGCTTAGGATAATCGAAAAGATATAAGAATTTAAAATGAGTGCGCTCCTTTTGGGGCGTATGAGGTGATATAAATGGCAAAGACAAATAATCTGGCATATGACTACAGCGCTTACGACCGTGAGGAAGAAAACGTAGGCAGAAGAATAAAGCATCGTGTTAATCCAGCTGAAAAGAAAACGTCGGGCGGAGCAAAGGCTCTTGCGGTGGCAGTGGCTGCGTTTGCGCTGTTTTGTTCCATGATATACGGAAGAGTGGAGCTTACAAGCCTTTACACACAGCAGTCGGAGCTGGAGGCGGAGCTTGCTCAGCTTACAAATGAGAATATAAGCCTTGAATCTGAGCTGGCTCAGAAGACGGGTCTTACCAAGGTGGAGGAGTACGCAGAAAACGAACTGGGTCTTCAGAAGCTGGATAAATCTCAGATAGAATATGTTGAGGTGGAAAAGGAAACGGTGGCTGAGGTAGTTGCTCCCGAGGACACCAACATATTCGTAAAGATAAAGCGCTGGTTCTCAGATGTTCTGGAATATATCGGAGCTTAGCGAAATAGAATATTAACGGGGAAAGTTAGGGACATAAATATGTGCTTAGCTTTCTTGTTCTATTATAAATAATGACGAAAATTGTCCGCTTTTTGTGAAAACAGCGGACAAGGCGTGTTTTAGTCTGAAAAATGTGTGCAGAATAACCAAGGTTTATTTTTAAGAAAGGCAGGGCGTTTATGACTGACAGACCAAGTGCGAGAATGAAAAGACGTCTGTACCTATGGGTCAATCTGGCAGTAGTTGCAGTGGCAGTTTACATAATAGTTTGTATTTTCAAGCTTTCGGTCACAGAGTCGAAGAAGTGGCAGGAGCTTGCCAATTCTCAGCAGCTGAAAAGCACGGTCGTGCCTGCTTCAAGAGGTACGATATATGACAGCAACGATCAGGTGCTTGCTCAGAGCGCAACGGTATACACCGTCTACTGCGATCAGAATATGCTGTGGGACGACTATCTTGACAAGAAGGATGAGCGCATTGCCGAGCTGAAAGAGCTTATTGCCGAGGGCGGCGACCCGGAGGATATTGCGGAATATCAGCAGAAGCTGGACGGCGCAAAATCCACCGAGCAGAGTTTTGACGACCTGGTTGAATTTCTTGCCACCACTCTGGAGCTTGACACCGCAAAGGTGAGAAACAGCTGCACCGATGAAAAGTACGGATATGTTATTCTCAAGAAAAACGTTGAAAAGACGGTTGCTGACAAGATAGAGGATTATCTCACCGAGGAGGGGCTTGACGGCGTAAGATGCGAGCCTTCCACAAAGAGGTTTTATCCGCAGAACGCACTGGCTTCAAACGTTATAGGTCATCTGAGCTACGACGGCGACGGAATCTACGGGCTTGAAGCTTACTATGACGATTATCTTTCGGGAATCGACGGACGTGTTGTGACTGCTACCGCACGAAACGGCACGGAGATACCATACAGATACA
>JBJERD010000357.1:0-6543 GCA_051882095.1 Oscillospiraceae bacterium | reverse complement strand
CGAAGAGCTTTACAGATTTCTTCTTGCGATCTCGGACTATGTTATCACAACAGACACGCATCTGAAAGACGGCGAGACCATAGGTTTCACCGAAGACCAGAAGCTCCCCATCACCCTCTCCGACGGTGTAAGCGTAGAAGGACAGACACTAAAAATATCTTTACAATAACCCACATATCCTACAAACAAAAACAGCATTTCTTAACCCGCAGTTTTGCGGCAGAAAAGAAATGCTGTTTGTTTTTTCACGGAGAGCAGACTAATTGTCAACTGTCAATTGCCTACTTTGCGTTGATATTTATGTATTCGGGTTTCAGCTTTGAATACATTATTTTCTGGCTTGAATAAAGACCGTAGTAGCCCGAAAGCATATAGCTTACGCCGCTTGCAACGGCGAAAAGCAGAAGTCCGTCCGAGCCGAAAAGTTCAAGGCTTAAAAATATCGAAGCCGCAGGGCAGTTAACTACTCCACAAAAGAGGGCGACTATTCCCACCGCTGCGCCGAACTGAGGATCCATGCCAAGAAGAGGTGCAGCCGTGCAGCCGAAAACCGCTCCGATGAAGAATGTGGGGACTATTTCTCCGCCCTTGAAGCCAGCCCCTATGGTGACTGCGGTGAAGATTATTTTCAGGATAAAGGCGTACCAATTTGACTCGCCGTTTTCAACTGCGTTTATTATCACGTTCATTCCTGCACCGTTGTAGTCGTGAGTACCCAGCACAAGGGTCAGCACAGCGATGACCGCTCCGCCGAACAGGGCTTTCAGGTAGGTGTTGGAAAAGGTCAGCGAAAGCTTGTCGTGGGTGTATTTCATTATCATGCAGAAGATTATGCTTACTACAGCGCAAAGAGCCGAAAGCACCGCAACCTGAGTCACGGTATTAAGATGAAGCTTTGGTACATATCCCGAAATGTCAAATCGGGTGGGCTCCATATGGAAAATCAGCGAAACCTTATAAGCGACAAGAGCAGAAGCGATGCATGGCACAAGTCCGACGTAATAGATAACGCCCACGCTTATTACCTCCATAGCGAAAAAACAGGCGGTAAGCGGAGTTCCGAACAAGGCTGCAAAAACTGCGCTCATTCCGCACATTATCACAAGGCTCATATCCTTTTCGTCAAGCTTCAGCAGCTCACCAACCTTTGCGCCTATAGAGCCGCCCAGCTGCAAAGCCGCACCCTCTCGTCCTGCCGAACCGCCGCACAGGTGGGTTATGCAGGTAGAAACAAATATCAGCGGCGCCATTAGTATGGGAACGTGAGTATGGGTACGGATCGAGCTGATTATAAGATTAGTACCTGCCTCCTCGCCGGTTTTGGTTATGCGGTAGAGAAAGACGATCATAAGTCCGCCGACGGGCAGAAAATATATCAGAAAGGGAAAACTCTCTCTCACCTCGGTGGCTTTGAGTACCGCCATATGGAAAAACGTACCCACAAGACCGCCTATCGCACCGATAAAGACGGCAATAAGCACCCATTTTGCAAAGGCGACCGAAAACTTTCCCACGGTATCGGCTTTAGCCTTGATAAAAGACTTGTTTATCATCACTACACTCCCCGACGATGATTTTTTGTCATAAAAACAGGCGAACTGTGTTCGCCGATGCTTGTTGAAAAACCTCTTCATGCTTAGAGTAAGGGGAAGCCCTCTATCGCAGGGCTTGAGCCTGCGCTTTAATTTTCGCATTTTCAACAGCGCAATCGAATCATGTTCGCCCGTTAAATTATCTGTGCCGCTTTTATATCTCGGCGATGACCTCGACTTCTACAAGAACGTCCTTGGGAAGCTCCTTTGCAGCAACGCAGGAACGTGCAGGCTTTCCTGTGAAATACTCGCCGTAAACGCCGTTGAATGCCGCAAAATCGGACATATTCTTCAAAAAGCAGGTTGTCTTTACCGCCTTGTCGATTGATGTTCCTGCCGCTTCAAGAACTGCTTTAAGGTTCTTGCACACCTGATGTGTCTGCTCTTCGATAGTTGTTGCTTCAACGTTTCCCGTTGCAGGGTTGATTGCGATCTGTCCCGATGTGATAACAAGATTTCCTGTTACAAAAGCCTGGGAATAAGGTCCGATAGCCTCGGGTGCATTTGTTGTGTGTACGATCTTTGCCATGTTTATCTTCTCCTTTATGTTATGGTATTTGATTTGCTTACTTGTTTACGATCTTGAAGCCTGCGTTGGTGAGAGCTTCTCTTATCTGTCTGATATGCTCGAAGTTTCTGGTCTCCAGAACTATTCTCAGCAGACAGTCGGTGATATCGCTGTCCTCGCTTGCTCTCTCATGGTGGATAGATACAACGTTTCCGCCCATGTCTGCAAGTATAGCCGATACCGCTTTGAGCTGACCGGGCTTATCCTCCAGCTCGATAGTAAGAGTATCGGAACGTCCCGATTTCAGCAGACCTCTCTTGATAACTCTCGACAGGATAGTAACGTCGATATTTCCGCCTGAAACAAGGCATACAACGTTCTTACCCTCAACGGGCACTTTATCAAACATTACCGCTGCCACAGAAACTGCTCCTGCGCCCTCTGCGATAAGCTTATGCTGCTCGATAAGAGCAAGTATAGCGGACGACACCTCGTCGTCGGAAACCGTTACGATATCGTCAACATACTTTTTGCAGTACTCGAATGTATGCTCGCCCGGCTCCTTTACCTTGATTCCGTCGGCGATTGTTGCAACCGAGTCAAGACACTTTATCTTATCCTCCGCAAGTGATTCAACCATTGAAGGCGCACCGCTTGCCTGAACGCCGTAGACCTTTATCTCAGGCTTCAGAGATTTAAGAGCAAAGGCAACTCCCGAAATAAGTCCGCCGCCGCCAACAGGAACTACAACTGCGTCAATCTCGGGAAGCTGGTCGATAAGCTCAAGACCGATAGTACCCTGACCTGCGATAACATTCTCGTCGTCAAACGGGTGGATAAAGGTATATCCCTTTTCGTCTCTCAGCTGGATAGCCTTATTGTAAGCGTCGTCGTAAACTCCCTCAACAAGACAAACGTCTGCGCCGTAGCCTTTTGTAGCCTCAACCTTTGAGATAGGCGCACCGTCGGGCAGGCATATAAGCGACTTGATGCCGTTCTTCGTGGCGGCAAGAGCAACTCCCTGAGCGTGATTTCCTGCGCTGCAGGCGATAACTCCGTGAGCCTTTTCCTCATCGGAAAGCTGGGAGATCTTATAATAAGCTCCTCTCACCTTGAAAGAGCCTGTGATCTGAAGATTTTCGGTTTTAAGATAAACGTTGGCCTTTGGATTAATCTTGGGCGCTTTAATGACCTCGGTCTCTCTTATGACCTGTTTAAGAACGTGTCTTGCATGATAAACCTTGTCTAATGTCAGCATAAAAATCATCCCTCTTAAAAATATAAAATAAAAATCTCCGCCCCACAGCCGTTAGACTGCCAGAGGCGAAGATGATATCTCCGTGTTACCACTCTGATTGCACGCCGAAAACGGCGCACCTCTCAAAACGCTCACGCTTTGCGCAGGCGTATCTCATATAACGGTGAGAAACCGTGCCGTCCTACTGTGATTTCAGCGGCAGGCTCGGGAATGATACAGACCCGTGATCTTACGCAGAACTTGCACCTTAACATCTGCTCTCTTAGAAAGATACCTCGGATAACGTTTCCGTCACAGCCTTTAAATATTGTACATAAGACATTATAACACCGCAGTTTGTTAATTGTCAATAGATACTTTGTAAAAATATTCTCCGTCTGCCGCCCGATATTACAGCGCAATGCACCAAATTGCAGCTCTACCGCAGGTCAGCGCTGTCTGCTTTTCTCCGCAGGCTTCAGCGCACGCATCGCATTGAGGATAGCTATTACCGAAACTCCCACGTCGGCGAAAACGGCTTCCCACATATTTGCCATGCCAAGCGCTCCCAGAACAAGCACCGCAAGCTTTACTCCCAGTGCGAAAACTATATTCTGACGCACTATGCGTCTTGTTTTCTTTGAAATGTCTATCGCCAGCGCTATCTTTTCGGGATCGTCGTCCATAAGAACTATGTCAGCGGCTTCAATTGCTGCATCGGAACCCATTGCTCCCATGGCTATTCCGATATCCGCTCTTGAAAGAACGGGAGCGTCGTTTATTCCGTCGCCCACGAAAACAAGCTTGCCCTTCAGGGATTTTTCCTCCAGCAGCTTTTCTACCTTTTCCACCTTGTCGGCAGGAAGAAGCTGTGCAAACACGGTATCAATGCCCAGCGTTTCGGCAACCTGTTCGCCCACGTCCTTTGTGTCGCCTGTGAGCATGACAGTCTTTTTAACGCCCTTTTCTTTCAGCGCTTTTATCGCCTCTGCCGAGCTTTCCTTTACCTCGTCGGAAATGACTATGCAGCCTGCATATTTTCCGTCCGCAGCAACATGAACTGTGGTACCATGATAGCTTTCAAGGGGCTGAGTGATGCCTGTCTGCTCCATTAGTCTTGCGTTTCCTGCGCAGACCGCTATACCGTCGACAACTGCTTTTACTCCGTGACCCGAAAGCTCGCTGCCGTCCGTTATCCTCGCTCTGTCGATATCTCTGCCGTAAGCCTCGCAGACTGACTTAGCTATGGGGTGAACGGAATAGCTTTCCGCATGAGCCGCAAGCTCCAGAAGCCTTTCCGCCGACATTCCCACAGGATGTATTTCCGTAACCTTGAACACGCCTTTTGTCAGCGTTCCCGTTTTATCGAAAACTACCGTTTCACAGTCGGCAAGAGCTTCCAAATAGTTTCCGCCCTTGACAAGTATGCCTTTCCTGCTTGCTCCGCCTATTCCGCCGAAAAAGCTCAGCGGCACGGATATCACCAATGCGCACGGGCAGGATATAACAAGGAATATAAGCGCTCTGTGCAGCCAATCTGCCCAGCCGCTGCCCGAGATCAGCGGAGGTATCACCGCCAGCAGTACCGCCGAAATGACTACTGCGGGGGTATATATCCTTGCGAATTTTGTAATGAAGTTTTCCGCTTTAGCCTTCTTGGAAGATGAATTTTCCACCAGGTCGAGAATTTTTGCAACGGTGGATTCGCCGAAAGGCTTTGTAACTCTGACTTTCAAAAGACCGCTGAGATTTATGCAGCCGCTTATCACGTCCTCGCCCCGGGAAACGCTTCTGGGCAGACTTTCTCCCGTAAGAGCGGCGGTATCCACAGTTGAGCTTCCCTCCGTCACCACTCCGTCAAGAGGTATTTTCTCGCCCGGCTTTACTATGATAATATCCCCCACGTTTATCTCCTCGGGGTCGGTCTGAACAAGCTGACCGTCCTTTTCGATATTGGCATAGTCGGGGCGTATATCCATCAGACCTGCTATGGACTTTCTTGATTTTCCCACCGCATAGCTCTGGAAAAGCTCTCCCGTCTGATAGAAAAGCATGACCGCCGTCGCTTCGGGATGATCCCCCGTAGCAAAAGCGCCTATAGTTGCAAGAGCCATAAGAAAGTTCTCGTCAAACACCTGTCCGTGACAGATATTCCTTACCGCTTTCCACAAAACGTCCCAGCCGATAACGGCATATGGCACAATAAAAACTGCAAGTCTGACTATTCCCTCAGTGGGACTCAATGCCGCCCCAGCGAGAAGCACAGCGCTTATTATGATCCGCAGCAGCATTTTTTTCTGCTTGCCTGTCATGCTATCTCCTTTGACGATCACCCTGCAATCGGGTTCTATCTTGCTGCATATCTGTATCGACTTTTTAAGAATATCATCGAATTTATCGTCCTCGGCTTCAAGGGTAAGCTTTCGGGTCATAAAGCTTACAGTACAATCCTTAACGCCGTCCAGCGATTTTATGGAGTTTTCCATTTTGGCTGCGCAGTTTGCGCAATCCAGATTTTCAAGCTTATATATTTTCCTCATAAAAACAGACCCTTTCAAACAAATTATTCCTCGATGTGTTCCATACCCTGATCGATTATTTTTCTCACATGGTCGTCGCTCAGCGAATAGAACACTATTTTGCCCTCACGTCTGAATTTTACAAGCTTATTGGCTTTAAGCACTCTCAGCTGATGCGAACACGCCGTCTGCGAAAGCCCCAGTATCTGCGCTATATCACCCACGCACAGCTCCGACTCGAACAGAGCGTAGAGTATTCTTATTCTTGTGCTGTCGCCGAACACCTTAAAAAGCTCCGCCAGATCGTAAAGCTGCTCGTCGGGCGGCATTTCGGAGGTCAGGTTCTCCACCACGTCCTCATTCACGCAAAGGTACTCGCTTTTTTCATGCTTTATATTTTTATCATCGTTTTTTTCACTCATAGTTTTGACCTCTCTTCTATACATTATGTGTTTGCTTCTATCCATGTTCACAAAAACACTTGAACATCTATTCATATGATACAACATAAATTTCATTTTGTCAATAGGTTTGAGGATATTTTTTCGTGAAAAATCCAGACGGACGAAAAAACGACCCGAAAATATTTTTTCGGGTCGTTTGCCTTTCGAAAAACCTATTCATGCTTAGAGCAAGGGGAAGCCCTCTATCGCAGGGCTTCCCCTCTTTCAAAACAGTCCACCGGAC
>JBJERD010000356.1:0-6567 GCA_051882095.1 Oscillospiraceae bacterium | reverse complement strand
TACTGCCACCGCTGTGCAATGTTCTTCAACGGCGAGACAGTCAGCGAGGCTGCGCCTGTTGAATTTTTCACAGAAAACAGCTTTTATACAACTTCGGCAAGCAGAATGGCGAGAAACATCATTCCGTCGGCAATAACGGCAGACCATGTTATCACCGCCTGCGGAGGCACGCCGCCGCAAAAGCCTGCTCATGACGACAATACGCCGTGGAGAACTGACGACGACAGCAAGTCCGAACATTCCCCCAAACGAAAGATCTCATGGCTGAGAAAGCTTGGCGGCTTTTTCTCATTGATATTCTTTATTCTTTCGGCGGCAGCCTGCTTTGGGAAAAATCCCATAGCCTATTTTTTCGGTGAGCGGCAGCTTGTGAAATATATTCTGCTGGCGGCATCAGCTGCGGCGTTTGCTGTGTTCTGCGGAAAAAACCAAATCGCAGAGCAGACTTCGCACAGATCAGCCCGAAAGCTGTCAAAGCGAACAATAGCAGCGGCGGTAATGATACTTCTTGCCGTGCCTGTAACTATCTATTTCGGGGTTTATTATCTCGGCGATAAAAAATATCTGTTCATTTCACTGCTTGTGATGCTTGAATGTATGCTGCCTTTTTTTCTTGTGTTCGAGGGACGCAAGCCGCAGGCGAGAGAGCTTGTGATAATTTCGGTGCTGTGCGCTCTGGCGGTGGCAGGACGTGCTGCGTTTTATATGCTTCCGCAGTTCAAGCCTGTCATGGCGATAGTGATAATTTCGGGAGCTGCATTCGGCGGAGAAACGGGGTTTCTTGTGGGAGCGCTTACCATGCTCGTATCCAATATGTTTTTCGGTCAGGGACCGTGGACACCGTGGCAGATGTTTGCAATGGGGATAACGGGATTTCTTGCAGGCGTACTTTTTCAAAAGGGTCTGCTTGGAAGAAATAAAAGCGCAATGGCGGTATTCGGACTTTTTGCAGCTGTGGTCATCTACGGCGGAATAATGAATCCTGCCTCTGCGGTCATGGCTCATCTGCCGCTTAACAAAGGGATATTGCTGACCTACTATGCGGCAGGTCTGCCTATGGATATTGTCCACGGAGTTTCAACAATGCTTTTTCTTTTTGTCGGCGCAAAGCCTATGCTTGAAAAGCTGGACAGAGTCAAAATAAAATACGGATTGTTATAAAAAAAGACGGTCACAGAGCGCCCTGCATCAGACAGGGAATACTGTGTCCGTCCGTTTTTCTATAGCTTTCCGCCCTCCATTAAGAAGGTAGCTTCCATATCGGCAATATGCACCGCAAGAGCAAGAGGGAACATTTCAAGCGCCTTGCCTATGGTGTTCTTGTTTTCTTCGCCCGAAAATCCCATATGCCAGCGGATAGCAAAAGCTTCCTCACGGGTAAGCCGCATAAATCCGCTGATTATGTATACCGACTTTTCGCCGTGACCGTAGGGCAGAGTATCGTGAAATTCAAAGTAGGGAACCTTTTCCCACACGCCGTCCTCGTTTTTGGCGTTGCGGTAGCTTACTCTGTACAGATTGATCTTGCACAGGTCGTGCAGCAGAGCAACTATGGCAAGGCTCTCGTCGGAAAAGTCAAGCCCGTAGGTGTCCTTTACACGTTCACGCTCGCAGTAGTCTTTAAGGCACTCGTAAACGTTTATTGAATGTTCGCACAAGCCGCCCTCGTACGCTCCGTGATAGCGTGTAGAGGCAGGAGCGGCAAAAAAGTCGCTGCTGTCAGAAAGCAGCCATTCCAGAAGTCGCTCAGAACCGGGGCGTGTGATGTGTTCCTTGTATATTTCGATGAATTTGTCTTTCAAAGCTTTTATGTCGGACATAAGTAGACCTCCTGCATATTTTTCGGGGTTGTTTAATATCTTATATCATTATAACATATAAAATATTTTTTTTCAATCTTTCTTTGTGAAATAAGCCTGTGAGCCTGCTTTTAAAAAGCACTTGATTTTATCGGGAAAATGTGATATTATAGTTAGTGTTTATAAGAGGGACAACAGCGCCGGAGCCTTTATTATACTTCGGCAGATGAGATAACAGACAAAGTCGCCGTTTTAGGCGGAAAGGAGCATTTTTATGTGCGGTATCGTAGGATATGTGGGAAAACAGAACTGTACAAAGGTCCTGCTTGATTCCCTTTCAAAGCTTGAATACAGAGGATATGATTCGGCAGGCATCGCCGTATTTCAGGACGGTGAGATAAAGACCTGCAAAACAAAGGGCAGAATTGCCGATCTGAAAGAAAAGATCAACAAAGAGGGCGTTATAAAAGAGGGTAATTGCGGAATAGGTCATACAAGATGGGCTACTCACGGAGAGCCGTCGGATATCAACTCGCACCCTCACGGCAACGCTAAGATATCAATAGTTCATAACGGAATAATCGAGAATTATCAGAAGATAAAAAAGTTTCTTGAAAAGA
Source organism: Oscillospiraceae bacterium (assembly GCA_051882095.1). Taxonomy (GTDB): domain Bacteria; phylum Bacillota; class Clostridia; order Oscillospirales; family Ruminococcaceae; genus FB2012. The sequence goes on along the minus strand of JBJERD010000356.1, from coordinate 4,148 downwards.
AAGGCTATGTTTTCGAGAGCCAGACTGACACTGAGACCGTTGCAAAGCTGCTTGATTATTATTACAACGGCGACCCAATGGAGACAATACAGAAGGTGCTGGGCGAGATAGAAGGCTCATATGCGCTGGGAATTGTTTTCAAGGATTTCCCGGATTCCGTTTATGCCGTCAGAAAGGATTCTCCGCTTATCGTAGGAGTGGGCGAGGACGAGGCTTTTATCGCTTCCGACGTTCCTGCAATTTTGAAATATACCAGAAATTATTATCTGCTTGACGCTGAGGAGATAGTCGTACTCAGCGACGGAAAAGCGCAGATATACGATAAATACGGCTCTCCGCTTGAAAAGGAGCTTCATGTTGCCGACTGGGATATGGAGGCTGCCGAAAAGGGCGGATACGAGCATTTTATGCTCAAAGAGATAAACGAGCAGCCAAATGCTATCAAGCAGACGGTATCGCCAAGAATAAAGGACGGACTTCCAAACCTTGAAGAGTGCGGAATGACCGCCGACAGACTTAAAGGCTACAGAAATATTTTCGTGGTTGCCTGCGGTACTGCCATGCACGCAGGACTTGTGGGAAAGTATGTCATTGAAAAGCTTGCAAGAATACCTGTTACGGTTGACGTTGCTTCCGAATTCCGCTACAGAGATCCCATTATCGGCAAGGATGATCTTGTGATCGTAGTGTCACAGTCGGGCGAAACTGCCGATACTCTTGAAGCTCTCAAGCTTTCTAAGAGACTTGGAGCAGATACACTTGCTATCGTCAATGTTGTAGGTTCTTCTATCGCCCGTGAAGCGGATATGGTCATTTATACCCATGCAGGACCTGAGATATCGGTCGCTTCCACAAAGGCTTACAGTGTTCAGATATCGGTGTTCTATCTTATCGCATTTTTGCTTGCCTATGCAAAGGGCACTGTTTCCGAGGACGAGTGCAGAAGACTCACTTCCGTTCTTGAAAGCGTTCCCAACATGATAGACGTTATCTTAAAGCAGGAAAAGACCTGTCAGTATGTGGCTTCACAGCTTGTGAACTCCGAAAATCTGCTTTATATCGGCAGAGGTCTTGACTATGCTTTGTCAATGGAAGGCTCGCTGAAGCTGAAAGAGATATCTTATATCCATTCCGAGTCTTACGCCGCAGGAGAGCTGAAACACGGTACTATCTCGCTTGTTACCGACAGTATGCCCGTTATAGCCGTTGCAACTCAGAGAGACCTGTTTGATAAGACCGTCAGCAACGCAAAAGAGGTCAAGGCAAGAGGCGGAAAGGTGATTTTCGTGACACATAACTATATAAACGTTGACGCCGATGTTGCCGATTATAAGATAGGCGTTCCCACCATAGACGATATTCTTATGCCTATGCTGACCGTAGTACCGCTGCAGCTGATTGCGTACTATACCTCTGTGCTTAGGGGCAACGACGTTGACAAGCCGAGAAACCTTGCAAAGTCGGTTACTGTAGAATAATTTTTCAGGCAGCCTGATATAAAAATTCAGGTTGCCTGTTTTGCTGAAAGGAAGTATGAATATGAAATATTCCGCATATGTTTTTGACTTCGACCTTACACTTGCAGATTCTTCAAAGGGTATACTAATCTGCTTTAAGCACACACTTGAAGCCTTTGGATATAAAGTCCCCGACGACACAACCATCTATAACACTATCGGACTTACGCTTGTGGAGGCTTTTGACATTCTGACAGGCATAAAGAATAATCCTCAGCGTGAGGAGATGCGCAAGGTCTATGTGGCAAAGGCTGACGAAGCAATGGCGGCGAATACTTTTTTCTACGACGATACCCTTGCTCTGCTGCAAGTGCTCCAGCACGCAGGCGTAAAGGTCGGTATAGTTTCCACAAAGTACAGATACCGTATCGTTGAGACCTTTGAAAAGCAGGCAGGCTCGTTCCCTGTTGACTATATCGTTGGCGGAGAGGACGTCAGCTGCGCCAAGCCCGACCCTTCGGGACTTAATGCGATAATTGAAAAAATGGGAGAGGAAAAACAGAACGTCCTTTACATCGGCGACAGCTATATCGACGCTATGACCGCCCGGAACGCAGGAGTGGATTTTGCAGGCGTTACAACAGGCTCTACCACGGCTGCGGACTTTGAAAAATATCCGCATATCTATGTGGGGAAAAATCTTATGGATATTTTCACTTCAATTAACACCAATGAGTACAATATATTTTAACATTATATTAATAACTATTGCTATTCACAGCGGTAAATGTTATAATATAAGATGAATATTTATGTGCCGCAAGTATGTCTGTGCGGCAGAAAGGAATTTTCAGATGATAAAAAGTATGACCGGCTTCGGCAGAGAACGCAGAGTCGTCGGAGGAAGAGAGATAATTGTTGAGATACGTTCCGTAAACCACAGATTTTACGAGTTTACGGCAAGAACTCCGAGAGCCTACGGATATCTGGACGAAAAGCTGAAAGCCTTTATGCACGACTCTATTTCAAGGGGCAAGGTAGAGGTTTCTGTTTCTATTTACAATCAGGAGGGCGTAAACGCCAATATCGAGATAAACAAGGAAGTGGCAAAGGGCTATCTTAACGCTCTCAGAGGTTCGGCGGAGGAGCTTGCGCTTGAGGACGACCTTGCGCTTTCAAATATTATGAAGCTGCCCGATATCTTTACGGTCGTTAAGGTGATCGACGACGAGGAAGAGATATGGTCGCAGGTGAGAGAGGTGGCTTCGGCTGCTCTTGAAAGATTTGTTGATATGCGCCGTATCGAGGGCGAGAAGATGTATGAGGATATCAGCTCACGCCTTGACTTTATCGAGGAAACGGTGGGCAAGGTGGAGAAACGTTCACCCGAAGTGACCGAAGCCTACAGAAACAGACTTTTCGAGAAGATATCCGAAATAGTTGGTGACAGGAATATCGACGAGCAGAGGATACTTACCGAGGCTGCCATTTTTGCCGACAAGACTGCCGTTGACGAGGAAACGGTAAGACTTAGAAGCCATATCGCTCAGTTCAGAGAGCTTATCAAAAGCACTGAACCGGTGGGAAGAAAGCTTGATTTTCTTGTTCAGGAGATGAACAGAGAGGTCAACACCACAGGTTCCAAGGCTCAGGATCTTTCAATGACTCAGATGGTAGTGGACATGAAGGCTGAGATAGAAAAGATCAGAGAGCAGATACAGAATATAGAGTAGAGGGGGGCGTGTCCGTACTTTTTGCAGTGCGGAAGATCGTATGCAGCTTATTAACATAGGGTTTGGAAATATGGTCTCGTCTTCACGGCTGGTTGCTCTTGTAACTCCCGAATCTGCGCCCATAAAGCGTATTATTCAGGAAGCAAGAGACAAGGGAACGCTTATAGACGCAACCTGCGGACGGCGTACCAGAACGGTTCTTGTAATGGACAGCGACCATGTGGTGCTTTCGGCGGTAGCTCCCGAAACTGTGGGAGGACGTTTTGAAGCGGACGACGAGGAGGACGGAAATGAGTAAGGCAAAGCTATTTGTGGTTTCCGCACCGTCCGGCTGCGGCAAGGGTACTATTCTTGCCGAGGTTTTCAAGGATGCGGACGTTTATTATTCTATATCCTGCACAACACGAGAGCCTCGTGTGGGTGAAAAGGACGGAGTAAATTATTTTTTCGTTGACAAAGAGAAATTCAATAAAATGGTTGAGGAAAACGGATTTCTTGAATACGCCATGTTTGTGGAAAATTCATACGGAACGCCCGTAAAGCCTGTGCTGGATAATCTTGAAGCAGGCAGGGACGTTGTGCTTGAGATAGAAACTCAGGGAGCTTTTCAGGTTAAGAAGGCTATGCCGGAGGCTGCGCTAATTTTTATCCTTCCGCCGTCTGTGAACGAGATACGCAGAAGACTGAATAAAAGAGGCACAGAGGATAATGATGTAATTGAAAAGCGTACCGCAGAAGCGGCAGGCGAGATATCAAAGGCGTATGATTACGACTATGTTATCATGAACGATGCGCTTGAAGATGCAGTGAACGATTTTAAAACGGTAATGAACGGCGTCAAAAATTGCGACCCGTGTGCGGAAAAGTTCAGTACTAAAAATAATGATATAAAAAATATGATAGACGAGGTGCTTAAAAATGCTTAGACCGGCAGTAGTACAGATTTTGAAGAATAACG
>JBJERD010000355.1:0-6606 GCA_051882095.1 Oscillospiraceae bacterium | reverse complement strand
AAAATCGGTGCTATAATATAATAGTTAAAGCAGACTTGATTGTGAAAATTTTCACATATTGATTCGCCGCTTTGTAAAAATGTATGCCGCAGCGAGAAACGGCATATATACGAGTTTTGTGCTGAAAGGCTCGAATAAAGCCTTTTAAAGTTCAGAATATCGAGAAAGGAATGATTCTAAAATGGCAAGAAAAATGAAAACCATGGACGGAAACAACGCTGCTGCTTGGGCTTCATACCCATTTACAGAAGTCGCTGCTATCTATCCTATCACACCATCTTCAGTTATGGCTGAAGTTACCGACCAGTGGTCTGCAAAGGGTCAGACAAACATCTTCGGTACACCTGTAAAGGTTGCTGAGATGCAGTCTGAGGCAGGCGCTTCCGGTACGGTTCACGGTTCGCTGGCAGCCGGCGCTCTGACAACAACTTATACAGCTTCACAGGGACTTCTTCTTATGATCCCTAATATGTATAAGATCGCAGGCGAGCTGCTTCCTTGCGTTATCCATGTATCCGCAAGATGCGTAGCTTCACACGCTCTCAACATCTTCGGCGACCATTCGGATATCTATGCGTGCCGTCAGACAGGTTTCGCAATGCTCTGTTCTTCAAACGTTCAGGAGGTTATGGACCTGGGTACTGTAGCTCACCTTTCAACTATCAAGGGCAGAGTACCTTTCCTCCACTTCTTCGACGGCTTCAGAACTTCTCATGAGATCCAGAAGATCGAGGTTTGGGACAAGGAAGAGGTTGCTTCAATGGTTGATATGGAAGCTGTTGAAGAGTTCAGAAAGAGAGCTATCAATCCTGAGCATCCTGTACTCCGTGGTACAGCTCAGAACGGCGATATCTTCTTCCAGGCTCGTGAGGCTTGCAACCCTTACTACGACGCTATCCCTGCTGTAGTTGAGGATTACATGAATCAGGTAAACGCTAAGATCGGCACAAATTATAAGCTGTTCAACTACTACGGCGCTCCCGATGCAACACACGTTATCGTTGCTATGGGTTCGGTTTGCGATACTATCGAAGAAACAATTGATTACCTCAACGCTACAGAGGGCACAAAGCTTGGTCTTGTTAAGGTAAGACTTTACAGACCTTTCTGCGCAGACAAGCTTGTTGAGGCTATTCCTTCCACCTGCGAGCAGATCTCTGTTCTCGACAGAACAAAGGAACCCGGTTCACTGGGCGAGCCTCTTTATCTTGACGTTGTTGCTGCTCTCAAGGGCACACAGTTCCACGACATTCCTGTTGCAACAGGAAGATACGGTCTGGGTTCAAAGGATACTACTCCCGCTCAGATCAAGGCTGTTTTCTGGAACGCTTTCTGGAAGGAAACATACAAGCCAAGATTCACTATCGGTATCAACGACGATGTTACAAATCTGTCTCTTGACGCTCATGATAAGCTTGATTCCGCTCCTGCAGGCACAACAGCTTGTAAGTTCTGGGGTCTCGGAGCTGACGGTACAGTCGGAGCTAACAAGAACTCCATCAAGATCATCGGCGACCACACAGACCTTTACGCTCAGGCATACTTTGCTTACGACTCCAAGAAGTCGGGCGGCGTAACTGTTTCTCACCTGAGATTCGGTAAGACTCCTATCAAGTCCACATACCTTATCAATCAGGCTGACTTTGTTGCTTGCCACAACGAATCATACATTGATAAATACGATATGGTTTCCGACATCAAGCCGGGCGGAACATTCCTTCTCAACTGCCAGTGGACAGAGAAGGAGCTTGATAAGCACCTCCCCGGTCAGGTCAAGAGATATATCGCTCAGAACAACATCAAGTTCTATATCATCAACGGCGTTAAGATCGGTAAGGAGATCGGTCTGGGCAACAGGATCAACACTGTTCTGCAGTCCGCATTCTTCAAGCTTGCAAACATCATTCCTATCGAGGACGCAGTTAAGTTCATGAAGGACGCTGCTACTGCTTCTTACTCCAAGAAGGGTGACGCTATCGTTAAGATGAACCATGACGCTATCGACGCCGGCTATCAGCAGGTAGTTGAGGTAAAGGTTCCCGATAGCTGGAAGGACGCTAAGGATACTGCAATGGGTATGCCTAAGGCTAAGTGCGCTAACAAGGTTCTTGAGAAGTTTGTTAACGAGATCCAGATCCCCTGCAACGAGCAGAAGGGTGACACTCTTCCTGTTTCAACATTCGTTGATATGGCTGACGGTACATTCCCACAGGGCTCCGCAGCATTTGAGAAGAGAGGTATCGCAGTAGACGTTCCTTGCTGGAACAGTGCAAACTGTATTCAGTGTAACTTCTGTTCATATGTTTGTCCTCACGCTGTTATCCGTCCTGTAGTTATGACTGACGCTGAGCTTAAGAAGGCTCCTAAGCTTGCTCAGGATAAGGCAGTTCCTATGACAGGTATGCCCGGATTCAACTTCGTTATGACAATGTCAGCTCTTGACTGTACAGGCTGCGGTTCATGCGTAAACGTATGTCCCGGCAAGAAGGGCAACAAGGCTCTCAGCATGATGCCTCTTGAGACTCAGCTTGCTGAGCAGGAAGTATTCAACTATGGTCTTACACTTCCCGAAAAGCCTGAAGTACTTGAGAAGTTCAAGGAAACAACAGTTAAGGGTTCACAGTTCAAGCAGCCTCTCCTCGAGTTCTCGGGCGCTTGCGCAGGCTGCGGCGAAACACCTTATGCTAAGCTGGTAACACAGCTGTTCGGCGACAGAATGTACATTGCAAACGCAACAGGCTGCTCGTCTATCTGGGGTGGTTCTGCTCCTTCAACACCTTACACAACAAATAAGGAAGGCAAGGGTCCTGCTTGGGCTAACTCACTGTTTGAAGATAACGCTGAGTACGGATACGGTATGTTCCTTGCACAGAATACGATCAGACAGAGAACTATCGCTAAGGTTCTTGAACTTGAAAAGACAACAAAGGCTACAGGTCTTAAGAAGGCTATCGAGGGCTACCTCTCAACAGTAAACGACGGCGCTGCAAACTCTGCTGCTACCGACGCTCTTGTTGACGCTCTCAAGAAGTCCAAGACAAAGGCTGCTGATGAGATACTCAAGGACGCTGATTACCTCCGCAAGAAGTCAATGTGGATCTTCGGCGGTGACGGCTGGGCTTACGATATCGGATTCTCAGGTCTTGACCATGTAATCGCTCAGGGCGAGGACGTAAACATCTTCGTATTCGATACAGAGGTTTACTCAAATACAGGCGGACAGTCCTCCAAGTCAACTCCTACAGGCGCTATTGCTCAGTTCGCAGCAGCAGGTAAGGAAGTTAAGAAGAAGGATCTGGCAGGTATCGCAATGAGCTACGGTTATGTATATGTTGCTCATATCGCAATGGGCGCTGACTACAACCAGTGCATCAAGGCTATCGCTGAGGCTGAGGCTTACAACGGTCCTTCACTTATCATTGCATACGCTCCATGTATCAACCATGGTATCAAGGGCGGTATGTCAATTGCTCAGACAGAGGAGAAGAAGGCTGTAGAGTGCGGTTACTGGCACCTTTACAGATACAATCCTGCACTCAAGGCAGAGGGCAAGAATCCGTTCATTCTTGACTCCAAGGCTCCTAGCAAGGATTATAAGGACTTCCTCATGGGCGAGGTTCGTTACAACGCTCTTGCAAGACAGAATCCTGAAAGAGCTGAAAAGCTGTTTGACAAGGCTGTTAAGAATGCTGCTGACAGATATGACTACCTGCTCAGATATGCAAAGCTTTACAACAACGAAGAGGATAAGAAATAATTCCATTCTCGATATAAAGATCACCTTCGGGCTTCGGCTCGGAGGTGATTTTTTGTGATTGTTTCAGAAAAGCTTGCATTTTTATTAAATATATGATATAATTTACACGAAAAAGATTTAACGGAAAAGTCTGTGCGCTATACAAGAGAGAAGTGCAGACAAAACAAACGGAGGCGACATTATGGTCAGAAAAAGACATTTGATTTTGAGCATTATTTTTATACTGTTATTTGCCGTGTGGTATGTGTTAGGCTGTGAGTTTTATGCAGGACACGATGACAGTTCAGCAGTTCATATTGTGTTTTTTGGTATAGCAGATGAAGATATATCTCCTGTTTTGTCCGAGAAAATCTACGCTATAATAATCGGTCTGATGACCGTTGTTGGCTTTGTATGGACGATAGTGAGATTTTGCAGAAAAAGCGTTAAAAATTCAAAGGCTTACGCCGTTTATATGGCAGCTTGGTTTTTGACCTTTGTTGGAAAGCTTTTTATAAATATTCCTATACTTGATATACATATATCTTATTTATTTGAAGATACAAGCTACGCACTTTTCAATTCGGGCGAGCTGTGTTATTACCCTGCGCTTGTCATACTCGGTTACTGCACATATTCAGCGCTGAGAGAGGCTTTTTTCAAGGAGAGGAACAAAGCCTAGAAAACCGAATACAAAAAGATACCGCCGCCCGGCATATCCGGACGGCGGTTTTTCGCATATGTAAAATTATTCGTTTGCAGGGTTTGTTGATACCGTAATATCGGGAGCGGACTTTTCGCCCTCCTGCTGAGCGGCAGCCTTTGCTCTTTCTTCCTTTACTCTGAGGATAGTCTGCTTGATAGATTCAAGCATATCCTTTGTGAAAGGAAGATTCTGATTCATAGGATTGATAACAAAGCCCTTTACGTTAGGGGTCTTCTCGGTGAGAGCGGCAATATCGCCGAATCTCATTGCAAAGCCCTGGAAATCCTGCTCGGTCTTGAACTTTGAAAGCTCCTCAACGTCTGTAAATACAGGGAAGAATGTGCCTTTTTCCTTGTGTGTGATAAGCAGGAATTTAGCCTGCGGCTTTTCCTCAAACTTAACGTGATTGTCCGCATCTGCAACAAGCTGTGTGTTCTTGTTGATGAGAGCAGGCACAAGGAAAGAGCTCTTCAGCGCAAGATTTATCACCTTGTTCTGTGTTTCAGCCTTAAAATCCTTTCTCATTTCTGCGATAGCTTCTACAAGCTCGGGGTTTTCAATAACAGGTCTGTTCTGATTTTCGTTTGCCATGATCTTAACTCCTTATAATTTATTTTGTTTCTTCCAAATTGGTTTCGATAATGAATTTGGGACGTTCCTTTGTTTCAAGGTATATCTTGCCGATATATTCGCCGATAACGCCGATGGCAAGCAGCTGGAGTCCGCCCAGCGCCCAGACGGAAACCACCGTAGTCGTCCAGCCTGCAACGGTTTTGCCCATGCACCATATAACAAAGAAATATATGAGCATTGCCAGCGACACGAAAAACACTGTAAGTCCCAGCATGGTGATAAGTCTGATAGGCTTGACCGAAAGTGAGGTTATGCCCTCAACGGCAAAGGCTATCATTTTTTTCAGCGGATATTTTGATTCTCCCGCCTGTCTTTCGTTTCGCTCATACTTGACGATATCGCTTTTGAAGCCCACCATAGGAACAAGTCCTCTGAGGAAAAGGTTCACCTCTTTGAACTCAGCCAAAGCGTCCACGGCACGTTTGCTCATAAGGCGGTAATCCGCATGATTGTAGGTTATCTCAACTCCCAGATGAGCAAGCAGCTTGTAATAAGCCTGAGCCGTTCCTCTCTTGAAAGCGGTATCCTTCTGACGTGAAGAACGCACGCCATAAACAATATCGCAGCCCTCCGCACGCTTTTCGAGAAAACCGTCGATAGCATTGATGTCGTCCTGCAGGTCGGCGTCCATGGAGATAAGGATATCTGCGTAATTTCTAGCCGTCATAAGACCTGCAAGCAGCGCATTCTGATGACCCTTGTTTCTGGACAGCTTCAAGCCGGTGAACATACGGTTGAGAGAATGAAGCTTTTCGATTATCTCCCATGTCTTATCCTTTGAACCGTCGTCAACGAACATAATCCTGCTCTGGGAAGATATCTTTCCCTCGGCAATAAGCCCGTCCATTTTCTTCATAAGAGCTTCGGCGGTAATGGGCAGCATAGGCTCTTCGTTATAGCAGGGAATAACAATATAAAGCGTCTCCATTTTTAAGCCTTTCGTCTACTTGATGTTAAACAATGTTCTTGTATTTCTGTTAGCCGCATCTACAAGCTGCTGCGGAGCAATGTTTTTTATCTCTGCACCGCAGGCGGCGGTAAATTCTATCATATCACTTGTACAGCGTTTTCCCCTGTTTGGCTCGGGAGCCATATAAGGGCAGTCGGTCTCAAGGAGTATCCTGTCAAGAGGAACCTGGTCGAAGCTTTTCTTTACCTTTTTGGCGTTTTTAAAGGTCAGCGCACCGGTAAATCCCACATAGAGCCCCAGCTCAACGATCTCTTTTGCGACCTCGGGAGCGCCTGTAAAGCAGTGAACGACGCCCTTGGGCTTATATTTATGAAGTATCTCCAGAAAATCTGCGGTTGCGTCACGGCAATGGAATATAAGCGGCAGGTCATGCTTTTGAGCCAACTCTATCTGGTCGCACAGAAGTTTTATCTGCAAGGCTCTGTCATAGCCCTCATAATGATAATCGAGCCCCACCTCGCCCACGGCGACTATTTTATCCGACAGGGTAACAAGCTTTTCGAGTATCTCCATATAATTATCGGGAAGCCTGTCGCAGCACTCGGGGTGAAAGCCCACAGA
>JBJERD010000354.1:0-6635 GCA_051882095.1 Oscillospiraceae bacterium | reverse complement strand
CCAGTCCTGTTCGTGCGTCGCCGTAATCAACCGCCATTATCTTCAATGTGTATCTCTCCTTTTCAAGCTCAGTCACCCACGGGTTTTAGAAATTCGAGTGACCGGCTATTTACATTTATTTAAAGTATTATATCACAGCTCTGCTTTAAAGTCAAATTACAGATGTGCTGTTTTCAGCGAAAAAGTATGCTACAATAACTGTATCCTGCCATATACAGATTAAAGTAATTTTTTTAACAACAGATTAAATATCTGTTGACATTATCATGCCCTGTGTGTTATAATATTAATAATTGAAATTAAATTAAAATGGAGGAATTATATAATGGCGATTTTAAAGCTGAAGCCTGCTTTCAAGGATTACATATGGGGCGGAACTCGTCTGCGTGACGACTTCGGCAAGGACTGTGATTTTGACAAGGTTGCCGAAAGCTGGGAGCTTTCCTGTCACAAGGACGGCAACTCAGTTGTGGCTGAGGGCGAATTTGCAGGGCTTACCCTTGCAGAGTATATCGAAAAGTCGGGCAAGGGCGTACTTGGCTCTGACTGTGAGAAGTTTGAGAACTTCCCTATTCTTATCAAGCTTATCGACGCAAAGGACAATCTTTCCGTTCAGGTTCACCCAAACAACGACTACGCAATGAGAGTTGAGGGAGAATACGGCAAGACCGAGATGTGGTACATAGTAGACTGCGACCCGGGCGCTACCCTGCTTTACGGCTTCAAGCATGAGATATCAAAGGATGAATTTGCTCAGCGCATAGCTGACAACACTCTGCTTGAAGTGACAAACGCCGTTCCCGTAAAGAAAGGCGACGTGTTCTTTATCGAAGCGGGAACGCTCCATGCGATCGGCAAGGGTATACTTATTGCCGAAATTCAGCAGAATTCAAACACTACATACAGAATTTACGATTACGGAAGAGTTGGCAATGACGGCAAGCCCAGAGAGCTTCATGTTGAAAAGGCAAAGGATGTAACTGCTCTTTGTCCCGCAAAGGCTTATCCCGAAACGCCGGTTGAGAAAATGGACGGCTACACCTCAAAGCTGCTTTCTTCCTGCGATTACTTCACTACATACGCTCTGGACGTTGCAGACAAGGCTGTGCTTGATGCCGATGAAAAGAGCTTCAACAGTATTCTTATTCTGGAGGGCGAAGGTCAGATCGTCGGCGACGATGTTGTTAAGTTCAGAAAGGGCGACAGCATTTTCGTTGCCGCAGGCACGGGCAAATATGCAATTGACGGCGCTTGCAAGGCTATTCTTACAAAGGTATAAGCTTATATCGAATGGGGAGAAATGATATGGGTATTCAGATACTGGGAGTCATCGCAGTAATAGTATTGGCTGTAGCAATTGCTTTGATCCTTTTTGCGGTGCAGCTTTCAAAGCACACGTTCAAATGCAAAAAATGCGGCTTTGAGACCAAATATAACTGGAAAAAGCTGATATTCGTCACTCACGCCTACAACGAATACGATATAGCCTGTCCCGAATGTAAAAGCAGACCCATGATCGAAGAATAAACATATTGGCAAAAATCGACTTTTTATTGATACGCAACGGAACACAAAGAGGATAAGATGTTATTCAAAGAATTTTCGGAACAGATAAACAAACTTAATTACCTATTTCTTACGGGACTTAAAGACCTTGACGAAAATTTTCTTGAGATCACTCTTTGCGGAGGATTTTTATCCGCTCCGACAGCCAAGGAGCTGCGGGAGCTTGACGAATACTCGGCAAAGCTTGTTAAAGAGGGCAAGGCAATGGTACTTCATCCCGACTACAGCAGGATATACCGAATGAGATTTGAAAACTACATTTCATACGGGGTGCGCAACGAGAGCTACGCTTGTGCAGATAGGGACGAAGCAAACGGTCAGAAGCTTATATGCACCGAAAGCTCCGACTACTATCTCGACAACATATTCAAGACTGCCTTTGCATCTGGGACAGACAGCTTCAAGCACTACGGGATATTCTGCGAAAATCAGGCGATAGACGTTGCTGCGTTCAGCGAGCCTGAAACCGACATAATCGTAAGCAATTTTAAATAACATAAAGGGGAATAAACTATGAAATACTACATCGGTATCGACTTGGGCGGTACAAACATCAAGGCAGGAGTTGTTGACGAGGAATTCAACATCATTGCCAAGGCGACCTGCAAGACCAATCTTCCAAGACCTGCGGAAGAAATATGCAAGGATATGGCTGCTGTGGCGCTTCAGGCTGTGGAAAAAGCAGGACTGACCATAGAACAGATCGAAAGCGTTGGTATCGGCACTCCCGGAACGGCAAATTCAGCCGACGGAATTATCGAATATTCCAACAATCTTGGCTTTCTTGACTTCCATGTTGTGGAGCTTATGAAAACATTCATCGACAAGCCTTGCTTTGTGGAAAACGACGCAAACGCAGCGGCTTACGGCGAATTTGTTGCAGGCGCCGCAAAGGGCGCAAACGACGCAGTATGCATCACGCTGGGCACAGGCGTAGGCGGCGGTATTATAATAGACGGCAAGATCTATTCGGGCTTTAACTTTGCAGGAGCAGAGATAGGTCACACCGTTATCGACCCCAACGGTCCTCAGTGTACCTGTGGAAGACACGGCTGCTTTGAGGTGTTCTCATCGGCTACGGGTCTTGTGAGAATGACAAGAGAGGCTATGCTGGAGGATAAGAGCTCTGTTATGTGGAGAATGAACGAGGAGGACGGAAAGATATCCGCAAGAACCGCATTCAACGCTATGAGAGAGGGCGACAGAGCAGGCAAGGAAGTTGTGGCTAAGTACATAAAATATCTTGCCTGCGGAATAACAAACACCATAAACATTTTCCAGCCGGATATTCTTTGTATCGGCGGAGGCGTTTGCAACGAGGGCGATCCTCTGCTGCTGCCTCTGAAAGAGCTGGTGGCTAAAGAAGTTTACACTAAAAATTCCGCTAAGAACACCGAGATAGTAATTGCCAAGCTGGGCAACGACGCAGGCATTATCGGCGCCGCCTTCCTTGGATTAAACAAATAATCTACTACTTATAAGGAGGATCAGACATCATGGGGTTTATGGATCTTTTTGTCAAGGGGCTGAAAAAAGCCGCTGAGGAAATTGATAAGAAAGCAGGACTGACGGGGGATAACTCTCTTGGAAATCTTGCAGGCAAGGCACAGCAGAGCTACGATCAGACAGTTGGGAACACTCCGTCACAACAGGCGGCAAAGCCTGCTGCACCGAGTAACGGAAAAACAACTCCTGCAAACGTGCTTGCATCGGGCAGTCAGCCTATGGGCGCTATGAAGAGGGTCGAAAATGAGTTTGCCGATGTACGTTCAAGCTTTGAGATACCCGAAACATTTACCGAGTTTGACAGTCACGCAGAGCCTGAGATGTGTCATCTTTATATGTATGAAGAAGGCGACGACGAAGATATTGACACAGGCAAGCCTATCATCTGCATCACTCCCGAAGATTTTGCTTATGACGCTGTGTCAAGCTTTATTCGCACAGGCACAGTCGAGGGCTTGGACAGCTTTGAACCTGTAAACTGCGGCAAGATGCTCTTCAAGGCTAAGAACAGGAATTATTACGGTCAAACGGTTTATTTCTACGGCTTTGCAAGAGGCGACCAATCCGAACAGGATTATATGGGACTGTCTATGATATACTGTCACGACGTTGAGGGAACTCCCCTTGAAGCCAAGCTTATGGCTATTCTTGACCATGCGGCTCAGACCTATTCGGAGGAATGACCACACAAAACAAAACATTATGTGTCGGGCTTTTGCAAGACTGCGGAATACCTGACCAAAAATTTATATAAAAGAGGTAATCAAAATGTCTGAATGTAAGGATTGTAACTTTTTCTGTGACGGAGTTGACAAGGCTCCGCAGAGATCGCTGTTCAATGCTCTGGGAATGACCAAGGAAGAAATGGAGAAGCCTTTGGTAGGTATCGTTTCTTCCTACAACGAGATAGTTCCCGGTCACATGAACATCGACAAGATAGTTGAGGCTGTAAAGCTGGGCGTTGCAATGGCAGGCGGTACTCCCGTAGTTTTCCCTGCTATCGCAGTATGTGACGGTATCGCTATGGGTCATCAGGGAATGAAATATTCTCTTGTTACCCGTGACCTTATCGCAGATTCTACCGAGTGCATGGCGCTTGCTCACCACTTTGACGCTCTTGTTATGGTTCCCAACTGCGACAAGAACGTTCCCGGGCTGCTCATGGCGGCAGCAAGAGTAAACGTTCCGACGATTTTCGTTTCGGGCGGACCAATGCTTGCAGGTCATGTAAAGGGCAGAAAAACTTCCCTTTCAAGTATGTTCGAGGCTGTCGGAACATATTCGGCAGGCAACTGCTCTATCGAGGATGTTGAGGAATTTGAAAACAAGGCTTGTCCTACCTGCGGTTCATGCTCGGGTATGTACACCGCCAACTCAATGAACTGCCTCACCGAGGTGCTTGGAATGGGACTTAAAGGCAACGGAACTATCCCTGCCGTTTACTCCGAAAGAATCAAGCTTGCAAAGCACGCAGGTATGCAGGTAATGGAGCTTTACAGAAAGAATATCAGACCGAGAGACATCATGACTGAAAAGGCTTTCATGAACGCTCTTACTGTTGATATGGCTCTGGGCTGCTCCACAAACTCAATGCTTCATCTTCCTGCTATCGCTCATGAGTGCGGCATTGACCTTAATCTTGATATCGCCAACGAGATCTCGGCTCACACGCCAAACCTTTGTCATCTTGCTCCTGCAGGACATACATACATGGAGGATCTTAACGAGGCAGGCGGAGTTTACGCCGTAATGAACGAGTTAAACAAGAAAAATCTGCTCAACACCGATATCATCACCTGCACGGGCAAGACCGTAGGCGAAAACATCAAGGGCTGCGTAAACAAAAATCACGAGCTTATCAGACCTATCGAGGACCCGTATTCACAGACAGGCGGAATTGCAGTTCTTAAAGGAAATCTTGCTCCCGACACCTGCGTTGTAAAGCGCTCTGCCGTTGCACCCGAAATGCTTGTTCATGAGGGTCCTGCAAGAGTATTCGACTGCGAGGAGGACGCTATCGAGGCTATCAGAGGCGGAAAGATCGTTGCTGGAGACGTTGTGGTTATCCGCTATGAAGGACCTAAGGGTGGTCCCGGAATGAGAGAAATGCTCAATCCTACATCAGCTATTGCAGGAATGGGTCTTGGCTCTACCGTTGCGCTCATCACAGACGGACGTTTCAGCGGAGCTACAAGAGGCGCAGCTATCGGTCATGTATCGCCTGAGGCTGCTGTGGGAGGTCCTATCGCACTTGTTGAAGAGGGAGACATCATCTCTATCGACATTCCGGCAAACACCATAAATGTCAAGGTTTCGGACGAAGAAATGGCTGCAAGAAAGGCTAAGTGGCAGCCCAGAGAGCCTAAGATCACTACAGGCTATCTTGCCAGATACGCATCTCTTGTTACCTCGGGCAACAGAGGAGCAGTTCTGGAGCTTAAAAAATAATCAATTACAGGAAGAACGCACATCGGTGCGACGATATATGAAAGGAAGGGTATCAATATGGTAAAGAAGATCTTTCAGTTTATCCTGCTTCTTATTTTTATTGCGTTTGTAATATGCGCTATCGTTGTAGGAAGCTATATGCTCAATCACCCCGCAACAGACGGAGACACAAGAGTGCTCATTACGGGAGCATGGGTAGACGAAGACAAAAACGTTAAGCTTGAGTTTACTGAAGACAGCAAGTTCAAGATCTCGGAGAACGACAGCGATTTCGTTATTGCAGACGGCTATTTCAAAGTAGACGAGGAAGCAAAGAAGATCAAGCTGTTCATGCTTCCAGGTCATCACGATTCAAGCTTTGAAAAATCGGTAGACATGATGTTCTTTGCACAGCTTTCATACACAGACCTGAAAGACCCTGCTGCCGATCTTGATAAAGACCAGAAGGAAAACGCCGCTCCTGCGACGATAACATTCCTTGTAAACAAGTCAAACAACGTTTACAACTGCAAAATGCCTGAAAGAACCCTTGATCTTTATTCAAAGGGCAAGTCATTTGAGGAAAAGAAATAATGAAGCTTCTAATTAAAAATGTCAGAGCCGTTGACCCGTCGGTGGGGCTTGACGAAATAAACGATATTCTCGCCGAGGACGGAGTGATAAGCTCTGTTGGCAGGACCGACTACTCTGCTGACAAGGTCATCGACTGCGAGTCTAAGCTTGTGGCTTTTCCGGGGCTTTTCGATATGCACGTTCATCTGCGTGACCCGGGACAGACTCACAAGGAGGATATCATAACAGGAACAAACGCCGCAAAAGCAGGCGGTTTCACAGGCGTTGCCTGTATGCCCAACACAAAGCCTGTCATCGACAATGCCGAGACTGTGAAATATGTCCTCGACAAGGCGGCAAAAACGGGGATAAACGTTTATCCCGTGGGCTGCATAACAAAGGGCATGAAAAGCGAAGAGCTATGCGATTTTGACGAGCTTATCGCTGCGGGCGTAAAGGCTGTTTCGGACGACGGCAGACCTGTTCAGAATGCAGAGCTTATGAGAAAGGCTTTGGCGCTTTCGGTGAAAAATGGTCTTGCGGTGCTTTCACACTGCGAGGAT
>JBJERD010000353.1:0-6681 GCA_051882095.1 Oscillospiraceae bacterium | reverse complement strand
CATATCGCACAATTCGAGCTTGACTATCGCTAGATAGCCTGCGCTCTCATTATGCGACCTGACGAAAAATCTGACTGCGCATCTGCACGACAATGGTTGTGCGGTGTTGCCTCAAGTTGGATTTGTGTAAGAATAATTATTAAATGTCAGCAGATATTATTACTGAGCGTCGGCGCCCATCAGTCTCTTCATCATTTCCTGATAAGCTTCTTCTACGCCGCCCATATCTCTTCTGAATCTGTCCTTGTCAAGCTTCTCATGAGTGGTGGAATCCCAGAAACGGCAGGTGTCGGGCGAGATCTCGTCTGCCAGAATGATAGTGCCGTCGGAGGTTCTTCCGAACTCGATCTTGAAGTCGATAAGATCAACGTTCTTTTCCTTGAAGAACTTGACCATAAAGTCATTTACCATGAAAGCATATTTTGTGATAGTGTCGATCTCTTCCTGAGTAGCAAGACCGAGACCGAGAGCATAGTAGGAATTGATGAACGGGTCGCCCAGATCATCGTTCTTATAGCTGAACTCGAGAGTAGGAGTTTTCAGGGGAGTACCCTCTGCGATGCCAAGCTTCTTTGAAAAGCTTCCTGCGGCAACGTTTCTTACGATGACCTCAAGGGGAACGATCTCAACCTTCTTAACGATTGTCTCTCTGTCGCTGATCTCCTCAACGAGGTGAGTGGGAACGCCTTCTTTTTCAAGCAGCTTGAACATGAAGTTTGTCATTCTGTTGTTGATAACGCCCTTGCCTACGATAGTGCCTTTCTTTTCGCCGTTGAATGCTGTAGCGTCGTCCTTGTAGTCAACTATAACAAGGTCGGGGTCGTTTGTTGCGTAAACCTTTTTTGCTTTTCCTTCGTAAAGCTGTTCTGTTTTTACGATGTTTTCCATAAAAAATTCCTCCTGAAATTTATATCAAATATAATTAACTTTTTAAAACCTGCTTGTCCGCAGGATCAAAGCTCTGCGACTGCTTGCTGAAGCTTTGCGTTTTTTGCTTTTACTCCGTCTATCATATCCTGCTTAGCGGCAAGCAGCTTTTCGCTGAGAGTATCGTTGGAAAGCGCAAGCATCTGAATAGCAAGAACTGCTGCGTTCTTTGCACCGTTGATAGCTACCGTAGCAACAGGTATGCCCGACGGCATCATGACTGTAGCAAGCAGAGCGTCAAGACCGTCAAGGGTAGATGACTTGATAGGGATACCGATAACAGGCAGGATAGTGTGTCCTGCGATAACGCCTGCAAGGTGAGCAGCCATTCCTGCGGCGCAGATTATAACGCCGAAGCCGTTATCCTTGGCAGAAGCCGCAAACTGCGAAGCAAGCTCGGGCGTTCTGTGTGCGGACATTACCATACATTCTACCGGAACTCCGTATTTTTTCAATTCGGTAACAGCGTCCTTTACAACAGGAAAGTCGCTGTCCGAACCCATTATTACTGCTACTTTTTTCATAATAAAACCTCCGCTTTCAAAAAATTAAGCATAAGAAAAAAACTGCAACTATAGCGTTGCAGTTATTATTTCGTACAATTATATATGATTAGAGTGCAAAAACAAAGAACATATCCGAATTTAACAGACATATTCCCGAAAATATAAGAGAAACGTGAAGAAAAAGCTGTTTTTGTAATAGCGGCAGATCTCATTCGTTCTCCTCCTTGAGCGCACTATTCAGGCGGCGGAACGGATGCTGAAATTTTACAAAACAATTACCGCAAAAGTCCGCAGAACCTTACAATAATATTGTACTATATTTACGGTGAAATTTCAACACCATTTTATATAAAATTTATATCAAAAAACGTTTAATTTATTGTGAAATTTCACGAACCGATAACTATATATTGAATTTGCTGCTTGGCAGCTCCGTATATGTGCTGTCGGGAGTCAGTGCTGTGCCGTCTGCCATTTTCTGAACGAACCGTTTCATTTCACTTTTTGAATGAACATTGTGAACGCTGCCTATAAGCTGATTTTTCTGTTCCGATGTAAGGTGTGTGAAATAATCCATAGCCTGCGGATTTTGCCCCATTGCCATGCTGAGTCCCAGTGGGATATCAAGTCCGTTTGAGTAATTGCGTTTATCCATTTTTATCTTCCTTTCACAGATAATTTCCCGGGAAATCCCGGTCGGTATTATTATTACCCATATATACTGCATAATTATCAGAGGTAAAAATTGCAGTATTTTTTTGGTTGACACTGTGTACTCGATATGTTAAAATATAACCAACCGTTATGACAACGAAAAATGATTTTTGCGAGGAAATATAAATGGATAATCTTTCGAATATAAGCGTGATAAAAGATGTTCTTGAAAGACATGATTTTACCTTTTCCAAGGCTCTGGGACAGAATTTTCTTATAAATCCCACGGTTTGTCCGAAAATTGCCGAAATGGGCAACGCCGCAAAAGGCTTTGGGATCATTGAGATAGGCACGGGCATAGGAGTTCTCACAAACGAGCTTGCCAAGAGAGCGGACAAGGTGGTTGCTATTGAGATAGACAGCCGTCTTATTCCTGTTCTTGATGAAACGCTTGCAGAGTATGACAATGTGAAAATAATAAACGATGATGTTATGAAGGTGGATCTCCACAAGCTTATTGCCGAAGAATTCCGGGGTATGGAGGTCGCCGTATGCGCAAATCTTCCTTACTACATTACCTCGCCTGTGATAATGATGCTTATGGAGGAAAGGCTGCCGATAAGGTCTGTGACCGTAATGGTGCAGAAGGAAGCGGGAGTTCGTCTTTGTGCTAAAATGGGAACGAGAGACATGGGCGCTGTGACAGTTGCTATAAATTACTTTTCAAAGCCTAAGATCTTATTCAACGTTTCAAGAGGAAGCTTTATGCCGCCTCCCAATGTTGACAGCTGTGTAGTGAGATTTGACATAAATGAAAAGACTCCTGAGGGAGTGACCGATGAAAAGTTTTTTTTCAGAGTTGCAAGGGGAGCTTTTTCGCAGCGGAGAAAAACTCTGGTCAATTCGGTTTCGTCGGCTTTGGGAATTGACAAGCAGACGGTGATTTCAGCCGTTAAAAGTGCTGAGCTTGAAGAAAACGTCCGTCCCGAAAAGCTTTCGATGGAACAGCTGATCGCATTTTCGGAGGCTTTGAAAGCTGCTCTGAGTGACGAAAAATAGGGTCGGAATTTGCCGATAAAGGTATATAGATTTTTATGATTTTCCTGCGTTTATGACATTTTACACCGTTTATTTTTGCTATGATTATTTTATTCGGATATGCAAAAATAAAGGAAGTGGTGTTTTATGTTAAAGGTCAGAGATCATGCTGTGATAAAAAGTAAAGAACGCAGCCGCAGCATTGTGGCATGGATATCGGCGGCGCTGCTGGCGTTTGTGGCTTCAACGGGAAAGATACTTGGCTTTCCGTCTCCTGTCAACGTTGTTGTGGCGGTGATATCGGGAGCGAATATAATTCCTGCGTTTATCGGTTCGGTGCTTGGATATCTCATATTCGGCAGCATTGAATCGGGAATGGTGCAGCTGTGTTCCATACTTGTTATTGCAGGAGTGCGGCTTGCAGTTATGCAGAGGGAGCAGAATGAAAATCCCATTTTTCTCAGTATGCTCACTGCGGGAGTTATGCTTTTGTTCAGCTGTGTTATGTCGGTGGCTGTTCCTGCCGACGCTTATACCGCTTCGCTGAGAATGGTGACTTCTCTTATTGCAGGCTGTCTGGTGTTCATCGCTCAGACGCTGCGGCAGCGGTACAGGTGCGACGAGGTCGTTGCACTCAGCGGAATCAACGGGGCGTTTGCCGCTATACTTTACATAATGACGGTATGCACTCTTGCAGCCGTTCCTTTTCCGGGGCTTAATTTAGGAAGGATATTCGGAGCGTTTGTTCTGCTTGCGGCTGTTAAGAAATACAAGACCGCAGGCGGAGCTGTGGCTGGAGCATTGACCACCTGCGGAGTGCTTTTATGCGACCCTATGCTGGCAGGAAATACTCTGCTGCTTGCGACCTCGGGTCTGATATGCGGTGCGTTCATGCAGTTCGGTATAATGGTAACGGTTCTTGTGTTTATAGGTATCTCTATCATCAGCCTTGTGGCTATCGGTGTGAACGGAGATACATTTTATATGTTTGCTGATCTGCTTGCAGGCTCGGTGTTGTTTGTAGCCTGTCCTGCTCCGCTTATTAGAAAGGCTGCTGCCAAGATACTGGGCGGAAGAAGCTCGGCGGATATTGTGGGTCAGACCGCTTCCTCACGACTTAATTTCGCTTCCAAAACGCTGGGAGAGATAAGAGGACAGATAACGCTTGTTTCTGCTGCCATAGACAGAAAAACAGGTAGTGCCGAGCTGAGTTCACAGGTGTGCGCTGCGGTGTGCGAAGAGTGTCAGCTTTTTAACGTCTGCTGGAAAAAGAACCGTGAGAACACTGCGGAGGCTTTTGAAAGGCTTGAAAAGATAGTTATACAGTACAACGGCATTAGTCTGCGTGATGTTGAGAAGGCGCTGCCTATGTGTGCCGATCAGCGGTTTGTTGCAGATAATTTCAACGAGCTTTACAAGCGGCTGCTTGCCGAAAAAGCCAACAATATTAAGCTGAAAGAAATGCGTGAGCTTGTTACCGAGCAGCTTTGCTCAATGGAGGATATTTTAAGCGATCTTTCATATCGGGTGGGGCAGGTAAGGGCTATAGATTCGGAAATGTCGGCGCAGGTGAGAGATTATTTTTCACAGCTGGGCTATCCCAATGCAAAGTGCTGTGTTTATATAGACGAGAACAATTCACAGCGGGCGGAGGTATATCTGACGGCGCAGTTCAGAGGAGACCCAGTCAAGCTTACCGTTGGGATAAGCAGCATTGCCGAATGTGATTTCGATGTTCCTGTTATTACAAAAATCGAAAATGTGACCAAGCTTACATTTACCGAACTGCCCGGGTTTACCGCTGAGACAGGCACCTTTCAGGCGTCGTGCAGCGACAACGGGTATTCGGGAGACACGCTTGAGACTATAGATGTTTCCACCTTTGAAAAATACGTCATACTTTCCGACGGAATGGGTACGGGCAAGAGAGCAAAGCTTGATTCTATGTTTGCTGTAAATCTTGCCTGCCGTCTGCTGAAAGCAGGTATTTCAATGCCTACTGTTCACAGGCTGATAAACTCAATTCTGCGAGTAAAGGGCTGGGAGGAATCATTTGCTACTCTTGATTTTCTTAGACTTGACCTGTGCGGCGGTACTGCCGAATTTCTCAAAGCCGGAGCTGCTCCTGCTTTTCTTTTTCGTGACGGCGCATTAAAAGCAATCGGCGGACAGGCGTTTCCTGCGGGCATACTTGCGGATTGTTCGCCCGATGTTTCTGACTGCAAGCTTTTCGGCGGAGACATTATAATAATGTCCTCAGACGGTGTGGATGAAAATGTGATAAGAAAAATAAACTCGGTCATCAAAGAAGGCTTTACCAAGCCGCAGATGATAGCTCAGAGGCTGGGAGAGCTGGCAATGAACAGCAGACCTGCTGACAAACGTGACGACATAACTATTGCGGTGATACGAATTGACCTTAGATGATTTCTCTTCGATGTCCGGCGCTGATTATCCGGCAGAAAGTTTTGTCACATATAAAATCCCGATTATGTTTGTGCATTATTAACAAAAGCGGGTGTTGAAATATGTGAGAAACTGAAAACAATAACTAAAACTATTGCAAATTAGTACAAAATCGGTTAAAATAAATTCATAGGAATATCTATATTTATATCAGATAGTTTAGTCAGCCGGGAGGTAACAGCATGATTAAAGATATACCGGAAACATATAAGCTTCCGTTGCATTTGTTTCATCAGGGAACAAATCTTATGACATATGAATTTCTGGGCTGCCATAAGGGTGAGAAAAACGGCAGATCGGGATACTTTTTCAGAGTATGGGCTGCAAAGGCTCAGGCGGTCTCTGTAGTGGGTGATTTCAACAACTGGGACAAAAAAGCGAATCCTATGGAGATGATCGCAGATACTGAGGTCTGGGAGGCTTTCATCACAGGATTGACGCAGTTTGATACATATAAATTCGCTGTCAAGGGCTGCGACGGCGTGACAAGGCTCAAATCGGACCCTTACGGCACGCATATGGAGGTAAGCCCGAATACTGCGTCGAAAATATTTGATATCAACGAATACAGCTGGTCGGATTCCAAATGGCAGAAGGACAAGGAGAAGAAGGATATTTATAATTCTCCTATGAACATTTACGAGGTACATTTCAACTCGTGGAAGACCTGTCCTGACGGCAAGTATTTCGGATATGTAAGATTTGCTGAGGAGATGATCCCTTATATAAAGGATATGGGCTATACTCATATCGAGCTTATGCCTTTGGCGGAATATCCGTATGAAGGCTCATGGGGATATCAGGGAATAGGCTATTATGCACCGACTTCACGTTTCGGCACTCCTGCCGATTTTATGAAGATGATAGATCTTTTCCACCAGGCTGATATCGGAGTTATCCTTGACTGGGTACCTGCGCATTTCCCCAGAGATGAAGCCGGACTTTTCGAGTTTGACGGCGGTCCGTCCTATGAATATGCAGACCCCAAAAAGCGTGATCATCTGGCTTGGGGCACCCGTGTGTTTGACTACGGCAGGGGAGAGGTAAAGTCTTTCCTCATATCAAACGCTTTGTACTGGCTTGAAAAGTA
>JBJERD010000352.1:0-6709 GCA_051882095.1 Oscillospiraceae bacterium | reverse complement strand
CTGCTCACCGAAAACTCTCTGCACCCCAGACAAGGCTGACGAAAATGCTGACCGTTTCTCAGACGCCGCAAAAGAATATTATAGTGCTTTTCCTCACCTTCGTCCTCATGATCGCTCTTAAGACCCGTCAGCTCAAAATGGAACTCCACCCCGTACCTGACGTTTTTAAGCAGCATTCCGCCTCTCTGAGTTCTGATTTCCGACGTGAACAGCTCCGGAGATTTTCCGCTGCCGTTCATCTGACTTTTCACCGCCTGATAGCTTACTTTCTCCTTTACCTCATTGCGCCGGACGTTGATAAATTCTATCGGATTATACACAACAATTCGGTCTATGATATATCGTATTGCTGGCTTCCAATATATGGATTTTATCAAGCCTTCCAGTGCGCCGGGTGTAGGAACATCATAGCTTACCCTTTCTACTTTCATAGATGGCATCGAAAAACAAGCCAGATCTCCCTCCACAATGATCTTAAATCCGTAACTCAATTTGTATCACTCCTTTTTATGACATATAATCTTCGTCATGACTGTCCTGCCAGTCAAGACCAGTTTCCTCGCTGTAGTAACTTGCATTTGTCAAAACATAAACTCCGTACTGCGTTTGTTTCAGAATACCCGTTTTCAGAATATCTTCAAATTCATATCTTGATACTGATACCGAGTATTTCTGCAAACGACGTTTTACGCTCATTTCGCCGAAATCAAGCTTCTGCACAAGAGAATGTACACCTTTGCTGTTGTCGATGACAATGGGAACGGTGTCCTCATCTATCATCTTAAACTGCTCTGCATATTTTCTGAACGACACCGACTTGTAATTGACCCCGCCCTTGCCTTCAAACCTTGCAATACTGTTGCGCTTTATCATGTCTTCGCTGAAATTGAAAAGACTGTTGTAATAGCTCTCGATACATTGCGGACTGCGGATATCGTCATACTCCGCCAGCGCTCCTTTGGCGATGTTTCCTCTGAGACTAATCTCACGGCTTGGTCTGCCGTCAGTTTCAAATACGAACACCTTGCCGCAGGCTTCATATCCCTCACGGTTGCACCGTCCGCCCGACTGCAAAATGCTGTCAAGTCCCGCAAGCTCACGAAATACCGCCTGAAAATCCAGATCTACGCCCGCTTCGATAAGCGAAGTGGAAACCACCGTGATTTTTTCACGCCTTTTAAGGCACTCCTTTATCTCGGCTATCGTCCGTGAACGATGCTCGGGAGCCATGTATGTGGAAAGATGAAACTTCTTTCCGTTCAGCATTTTGTATACCGAGCGAGCCGATTTTCGTGTGTTAACTACTATAAGACTGCTTGAAAACTCTTCGGTCATCTGAACTATGCTCTCAAAAGACTGACTGCCCAGATCTTCATATGTACAGTTTTCAAAGTCCTTGAAACAGGTTCTGTCTCTGATTATCTCCGTCACCTTGATGTCGGGGATATATTTTTCTATCTGCTTTGAATAATCGGGCATTGTCGCCGAAAGCAGTATAGCTTCGCTGTTGAGATATTTTGTGATATAGCCTATTCCTCTCAAACAGGGCTGAAGATTTTCTGTGGGGATAAGATGTATCTCGTCAAAAATAATAACCGAATCCGCCAGATTATGCAGCTTTCTAAGTCGGCTGCCCTTGTAATGGTAAAGAGACTGAAAGAACTGAACGCTTGTTGTTATGATAAGCGGAGCGTCCCAGTTTTCGCAGGTGCGTTTCAGCTTTTCGGCAGTAAGGTCGCTGCCGCTGTCGTCCTGTGCTTTGGTTTCGTAATCAAAATTAGAATGGTGCTGCAAGGGATAAAGGGTATCTCCGAACAGATCTGTGAATATCTCCGCCGTCTGCTCGATAATGCTTGTATAGGGTATCACATAGATTATGCGCTTTTTGTGGTGTTGAACCGCCTTTTCAAGGGCAAGCTTCATGCTGCAAAGAGTCTTTCCGCTGCCTGTAGGCATATCAAGCACCGATATTCTTTCTGTATCAACGCCGTTTCTGACCGCCTGCTCCAGAAGCTGACTGCGTGCTTTTCGCACCTTTGTGTCCTTTGGAAAACTGTCAAGCTTTTCGTTGAGCAGTTTTAGAGCCTTTTCAAAATCTCCGCTGATACCTCGCTCAGCCTGTGTATCACAAAAGCTCTCGGTATCAATAAAATCTGCATCTGTCAGACAGGAAAAAGCATACCTTGTGAAAAAAGCGAACAACTCGATGCGTTCATTTCTGTCACGGCATGCGTTAAGCTGCTCCGAAACTGCGCTCATATCGGGAAGCTCAACAGACATTTCCTCTTTGTATGCCTCATAATTACATGGGGTGCGCTGCAATCTTCCTTGAAGCGTAGGCTCGTCCGCTCTGTCGGTTTTAGTTCCGCCGTCGGGCAGTCCCGAATGGTGTCCTGCTATGCAGTATTCAAGCAAACATTCGGGGAAAGCTCCCTTGCCTTTTTGCTTTACAAGCTTTTCAAGCTCATACGCTCCTGCCAATGAATGTTCGACCTTGTTGCCGCCCTCCAGTATTCTTTTTTGAAACTCTGCCGAATACTTTCCGACATCATGATACTTACCCAGACACTCGGCTATCGCCATAAAAGCGGGTACGGCGAATTCCTTAGCCAGCTTAGCTGTTTCCTCCAGATGTTCAAGCACCGTCTGCTCTCTTCCGTCTTCGGATTTATGTGCAATATATCTCATAATTCTCCACCTTCAGACGATAATTTGTTTAATGTATCTATATTATACTTTATTTTTACAGCAAAGTCAATACATTTACATTAAAAAATTCTTATCATGTGAATTTTCGACAATTCTCGACAATTTCGCAACAAAAAATGTACGGCGACCTGCACCGTACATTTTTGTCTATTTTCTGTCGAAGCTTGGATTAAAGGCATAGAAATTTTTAGCGTCAAGCATATCCTGTACCATGCGCAGTCCTTCACCGAATCTCTGAAAATGAACGATCTCTCTTTCACGCAAAAACTTTATAGGATCACGCACGTCGGGGTCGTCGGCAAGCCGCAGAATATTGTCATAGGTGGTTCTGGCTTTCTGTTCAGCCGCCATGTCCTCATGAAGGTCTGTTACAGCGTCGCCTGTTGACTGGAAGGTGCTTGCCGAAAACGGCACCCCCGAAGCCGCTATGGGATATATTCCCGTTGTGTGGTCAACGAAATAGGTATCAAATCCACTCTCCTTTATCTCCTTGACAGAAAGATTTCTTGTGAGCTGATAAAGTATCGCAGATACCATTTCAAGGTGGGCAAGTTCTTCGGTGCCCACATCATTCAGTATCGCCTGAACCTCTCTGCATGGCGCTGTGTATCTCTGACTGAGATAGCGCATTGCCGCTCCCGTCTCGCCGTCGGGACCGCCCAGCTGACTAATTATCACCTTTGCCAGCGCAGGATTGGGGTTTTTGATGTTCACCGGATATTCAAGCTTTTTCTCATATCTCCACATCAGCTTTCACCTCTTTCCCACGGGAACGGCGTGGTCACCCATTCCCAGCGCTTCTGACTGTCCGAAGCCGCAGCTGTCAGCGGTCCGTACTTCTCCTCATATTCTTTCACAGCTTTCTCATGCTCTTCCTTGTGCTTGCGGAAATATTCAAGTCCGTTGCGGCAGGTAGGGTGGCTGTCAAGATACAGATTTGCCTCTATAAGTGCGAAAGACGTTGACTGCACCTTGCGCATAAGCCTCTGCTTTTCAGTCATTGCCACGTCTCACCGCCTCCTCTCCTATAAAAGGTTTGTCAAGCGACGGAAAAACCGTGCCTCTTGAAAGACCCGCATCGCTGTCGTAAGGCTTTTCCCAGCTCTGAAAAGCAACATACGCCATTGCTAACGGAGTTTCAGCCGGAAATTCTCCCTGCGGCATCGGACAGTTTTTCCCCATATATGTCCTCGCTTCCTCAGCTTCAAGAATTTTTCCCAGCATTCCGCTCTCTGAAAAATCCATACTGTTTCCTCCTGTTACTTATTCGTATCAAAGCGTAACAATATATAATATGTACAGGTATTGCTTTGGGTGAATAAAAGCAATTCAGCCGCCCGACCGCTCCCAGAGCAGCCCGACGGCTGAAAAGCATTATGCAGGGATCATTCCTCCACGGAAATGACCGAAACAGGACATCCCTCCGCACAGGCTCTTACGTCGTCATATTCCGATTGGTCAGGCTGTCTGATAACAACAGCTCTTTCATCGTCTGCAAATTCAAATACCGACGGGCAGCTGCCTACGCACAGTCCGCAGCTTATGCAGCCCTCATGGTCAAGCGATACTTTCATTCTGTTACCTCCAAAAATCAGTTTACTGCTATAGTTTTTGCATAGCAAAAGATTATATACACTAATTTTGATATTTGTCGCAAAAAAGCTTGACATTTATTCGTATAAAATATATAATAATATTACGATTTGCCGAACAAAAGCACAAAAGCGTTAAATCTTTAAATCGGCAAAAACTGAAGGAAGGATCTGAAATTTATGATTGGAATGTGGGCGGCTCTGATAGTCTATCTTTTGGTAATGATAGGCATCGGCTGGTATTACAAGCAAAAGAACAAAAGCGTTTCCGACTTTGTTCTTGGAGGAAGAACGTTAGGACCGTGGTTTACGGCTTTCGCTTACGGAACCTCTTATTTTTCTGCGGTAATATTTGTAGGTTACGCAGGAAAATTCGGTTGGGCTTACGGCGTCTCAGCTACATGGGTGGGCATAGGCAACGCTGTGATAGGCTCTCTGCTGGCATGGCTTGTGCTTGGCAAGCGTTCAAGGATAATGTCAAAATCCCTTGAATCGAAAACCATGCCTGAATTTTTTGAAAAGCGCTACAACAGCAAGCTGCTGAAAATCGCTGCTGCGCTGATAATCTTCGTTTTTCTTATCCCATACACAGCTTCTGTTTACAACGGACTTTCTCGTCTGTTTGAAAAAGGCTTCGGCATCCCCTATAAATACTGCATTATCGGTATGGCTCTTTTCACCGCCGTTTATGTTATCCTTGGCGGATATAAGGCTACTGCCATGAACGACTTTATCCAGGGCGTGTTCATGCTTGTGGGAATCGCAGCAGTTATAATCGCTGTTCTCAACCTTAACGGAGGTCTTACAGCTTCCATCGACCTTATGAGCGAGATACCGACGGCAGACGGAACAACAGGCAAATACAGCTCTCTGTTCGGTCCCGACCCCATAAATCTGGCAGGAGTTGTTATCCTCACATCACTGGGAACATGGGGACTTCCTCAGATGGTCGGCAAGTTCTATGCCATTAAGGATGACAAATCAATAAAAACCGGTACCGTCGTTTCAACCGTTTTTGCATTAATAGTTGCAGGCGGCTGCTATTTCCTCGGCGGCTTCGGAAGACTGTTTGTCAACAACGTTGACGGTATGCCCGAATGTGGCTTCGACGGCATCGTTCCTCAGATGATGGAAAAGCTCCCCGACCTGCTGTTCGGAATAGTGCTGGTACTTGTGCTTTCGGCTTCGATGTCAACACTTTCGTCGCTTGTACTCACCTCCAGCTCGGTACTTACTATCGACCTTATCAAGCCTCTTTCAAATAAGCTGGACGAAAAGAAGGAAGTACTCATCATGCGTGTTCTTGTTGCAGTTTTCCTTGTTATCTCGGTAGTTCTTGCCATATTCACGCTTGAAAATCCTCAGACTGTTATCTCAACTCTCATGTCTATTTCTTGGGGCGCTCTTGCAGGAGCCTTCCTTGCACCGTATATGTACGGACTTTTCTGGAAAGGCGTAACAAAAGCTTCGGTTATCGCCTGCTTCATCAGCGGCGTGGGAATCACTCTGGTGCATATGTTCTACTACACCTTCGGCGGCAGAACAGGCAGCTTCCACGGACTTAATCTCGCTTCGCCAATAAACGCCGGAGCATTCTCAATGCTGTTCGGACTTATTCTTGTTCCGATAGTAAGCCTTATTACCCGAAACAAAAAAGAAGACAAAGAATACATAGACGACGTTTTCAAATGCTATGATGAAAAAGAAGCATAACTGACAGCAAACAGCCGCTTGTCTATAATGACAGGCGGCTGTTTTTATATGCAAAAAAGCGGCAGAGATATCTCCGCCGCTTAATATGTTCTATTCGCTTTTCGTTCCAATCAGCTTACCATGTACGGGAATTGAGCTGCTTGAACTGTGCAACGGTAGGAACATGAGAATTCATACCGCCGTCTACGTTTACGATCTGACCTGTAACATATTCGCTCTCGTCAGAAGCAAGATATACGCACATATGTCCGATGTCCTCAGGACAGCCGTAACGGTCAACCATGATGTTGCTGAGGAAGATGTCCTTCAGAGCCTGTGGAACATGAGCCTCGTTTTCAGGTGTAACGATAAGTCCCGGTCTTACGCAGTTGCAGCGGATCCTGTCCTTGCCGTACTGCAAAGCTGTTGACTGTGTGAGCAGGTCAACGCCGGCTTTAGCGCAGGCATAAGCTGTTGAACCAAGGTCGCCGCCGCAGGAAGCCATTGAACCGATATTGATGATAGAACCGCCCTTTTCATTCTTCTGCATATAAGGAAGAACGCACTTTGTAGCGTAGAATGTACCTCTTACATCGCTCTGGAAAATGCCGTCCCACATCTCGATCGTAAGCTCGTCTACACGACCGTCCTTCAAAGCTACGTTAGCAGCGTTGTTTACCAGAATATCGATCTTGCCGTACTTTTCTGCTGTATCG
>JBJERD010000351.1:0-6719 GCA_051882095.1 Oscillospiraceae bacterium | reverse complement strand
CACAGACTTGAGAGTATTTGCGCAAATGTCTGCTTGAAGTCGGCGTCCATGCCTTTTGTTGGCTCGTCCAGAAGAAGGATTTTCGGTCGGGTGAGCAGCACCTTTGCAAGAGCTGCCCTCTGCCGCTCTCCTCCGGAAAGATCATAAGGGTGACGTTCCAGCAGCTTTTCAAGTCGGCAGAGCTTTACCGCCTTGGTCAGCAATTGGTCTTTGGGGTCGTTATTGTCGGTCATTTCAAGCAGGTCTTCAAAAACCGTCTTTTTCACAAACAGCGACAGAGGTTCCTGCGGAAGCACTCCAAGCAGTTGGCTGTAGGGAGTTTTAATTTTGTCTATGCTCTCTCCGAAAATTCTGACCTTTCCACGATAACAGGCTGCCGAACCGCTTATAGCAGAAAGCAGAGTTGTTTTACCCGTTCCGTTGCCGCCTAAAACAGCTAAAAATTCGCCCTTGTAGGCTTTCAGAGAAGCTCCTTTCAGCACATCGGGCTGTTCCCTGCCGTATCTGAACCACAGATTTTCCGCTTGCAGAACAGGCTCGCCGTCAAACTGTTTGTCCGCTTTTATGTCAGGCTCTTTCAGCTGATGAGTCTGTGAAAACTCCTCAAGCCATGCTTTTCCCTCTCCCACGGTGACGGGGCATCTGCCGCCGTCGTTTTGGGTACTTAGCCATATCCGCACGGGAACAGGCATTGAAAGCAATATGCGGCTGTTTTGCTCTTTAAGCGCTGCGCCTGTCATTTGGGGAGAAGCGTCAGACAGAATTTTTCCGCTGTCCATGACAAGCACCCGGTCGGCAAGAGGAATCACCTCGTCAAGTCGGTGTTCGGTCATTATCACGGTTACGCCAAGCTCTCTGTTTATCCTGCTGACAGCGAACAGAAAATCGGAGGCTGCAATAGGGTCAAGCTGACCGGTCGGCTCGTCCAGAATAAGGACTGACGGCTGCATTGCCACGACAGACGCAAGATTAAGTATCTGCTTTTGACCGCCCGAAAGCTGTGAAACACTTTTGTCAAACAGGTTCTGAATACCGAAAAAGCTTGCCATTTCGGCAGTTCTCCTGCGTATGGTCTCATTGTCGAAGCCAAGACTTTCAAGACCGAATGCAAGCTCATGCCACACCTTGTCGGTAACTGTCTGATTTTCGGGCGACTGACCAACGAATCCGATTTTTTCGCTCTGAGTTCTTTGGTCGGCACAGTCAAGCGGCTGTCCGCAGAAAAGCACTCTGCCTGTTCTTTCGCCGCAGGGTGTGAGCACCGTTTTCAGATGTCTGAGAAGCGTGGTCTTTCCGCAGCCCGACGGTCCGCAAAGCACTGCAAATTCTCCTGAGGACAGAGAAAATCCGATATTTTCAAGGGTGTATTCTTGGGCATTCGGATATCTGAAGCTCAGAGCTTCGACCTTAAATATCTCCATTTTCTGTCCTCCTTTATATTAATGATGACCGGCGCAGCGCAAAGCAAAAAATAAGCTGCATAAACGCTTGCCGAAAGCAGTGAAAAACCGGCACTGTAAATGACGGGGTAAAATCTGAACAGAAGTTCTCCGCTAAGTGCACCCCATAGAACATAGGCTGTCAGCAGGATCTCTGCCGACAGCATGAGAATATCTCTCTTCTCAAAGCGATACAGCGTATATGCTGTTCTGCCTTTAAGACCATAGCCACGGCTTCTCATTGAATCAGCGGTCTCAATGGAGTTTTCCAGCGACCATGAGACCATTATTGAGAATATGCGCACAAGGTTTTTAATGCGCTGTTTGAGAGTTCCGCTGCCGATATCTCTGCCGATACACCGCTGCGCCTCTCTGACCCTGCCGAACTGTGCAATAAATCTCGGCACAAATCTGACAGCCATTGAAAGCACAAGGCTGAGAGAGGGAATTATCCTTCCAAACAGATACATGAATTTATCCGATGTTATCACTCTGCCTGCACAGGAAAACCATAACAGCACAGACGACATAAGTCCCGCTGCGGCAGCGCCGTAGGCTATGGCTTCAAGAGTGAGCGGATTTCCCGTGGGCAGATAGCACAGGATAGTCACTCCCTGATGATTGAACGCAGGATTAATAAGCATGACAAGCAGCGACATGGGCAAAAGGTACATAACGCCGAAACGGACGCTTTTGCGTCCGTTCTGATAAATAGCATAGCATAAACCGCAAAGCAGCGAAACTGCAATGCACATGGGGTTTGTCAGAAACATTGAAAACAACAACACGGCAAGAAAATACACAAAGCTCACCAAAGGATGATATCCCGAAAAGCTGTCTTTCATTTTTGACTTCCCCTTTCTGTTTGATTTATCCGTTTTATTATTTCAGATCCTCGCCAAGATCACAGGTATACATAAACTCCACCGCATCGCCTTTTTTAAGCTTATATTCCGAGCAGCTGTAATTATAAAATTCGCCGTTAACTCTGTACATCCACCCCGATAGACTTCCACAGTCGAACTCGTAAAGATTGCCGATACCTTCGATATAAGCCGAATTGTAAATTGGAGTCCATGAAGATTCGAGATGTATTTTCTCATTTCTGCACACTCTCTGCAAAACGTCAAATACAGTTTCGCCCTCGGAGAACTCGACCTCTATGGGAGAAAGCAGCACTCCATCATCGGGAACAAGAGTTTCTTTTCCTGCTTCAAGGCTGCCCATGTTGTCAAGAATAGTTTTGCAGGAAATAGAAAACGTACAATAAAGCTCTGCTTTTTCGGGCTTTGAGACAGATGCGGCGGCTGTGGTAGTCACAGGTTTTGCCGAGGTCTGCGGCTGAGTTTGTTTTGTTGAAGTTTTTCCTCCTGTGGAAGCGTATGTCTCGGTCTTTGATGAAGCTGATGTTTCGGGAGCAGATGTTTTTTCAGTTGTTTTTACGCTGACGGCTGTTGAAGCAGTCTGAGAGGTTGTTGCAGCTGCTACGGTAGTCTCAGTCAGGCTTGAAGTTTCGATGTCAGCTTGTATACTGACATCGGTTTCGGCTTTTGAAACGGAAGATCTTTCCACGGCGGCAGAGGAGCTGTCGGAGATCTTCCAGCCGTGAGAATCGGGAGAGCTCCCACCGTACCAGAACGCCGCCGCAAGCACGGCAATGACCGCTGCGGCTGCAAATATTCTGTTTTTATATTTTTTCAGCCATTGGGTCATCAAAGCCACTCCTTTTGCCGTGAAAGATCTTATCTGTTATTTATTCTTTCTTCTCAAAGCTGCAAACAGACCGCATACAGCTGCTGCAAGAAGTCCGCTGCCTGCCGCTGTGCCTGTATTGGGCAAAGGGTCGTTTTCATTTTTTGGGATAAACTCCTCGCCGGCGTCCGGGATGTTTATCTTAATATCATTATCAACAACATCGTCTAGGTTATCCGGCTTGACAACGTCAATTGTATAAATAGGCTCAAAGATCGTTAAGCCTGCATCGGTCATGTCAAACAGAGAGTATTCGCCGTTGGCAAAGCGGTCATAGGCTGTCATAGCGTAATAAGCCTGCTCGGTGGCAAGTCTGTTTTCAGCCGAGCCCATTGAGCTTGCAAACTGACCGTTTCCAACATAGAATCCGCAAAGTGCGTCGCATACGGAAAGCTCGTTCTTTACAAATCTCTCATCGTTTGCAGAGTCAATGCCTGCTGCGGACAATGCAACAATGACTTGAGCTGTAGTTTCGCATGAATCTTTTCCGTTGATGCCGAAGCTGCCGTCTTCATTCTGGACGGAAGAAAGCCATTCCACCGCCTTATCAACAGCAGAAGCAGCATCTTCATTTTCCACGCTGTATGGAACAAGAGCTGTTATCATCATTGCGGTAGTATCAATATCGCTGTTTTCTCCGTCAAGAGCCCATGAACCGTCGGAAAGCTGAGCATCAATTATATACTGCACAAGCTTTTCTCTTGTTGCAGGGTTTTCAGCCTTTGTTTCGGGTATTTCGTATTCTGCCGAATCAAATGCGATAAGTGCCCATGCGGGACCGTTTATTCCCTGCTTCTTTACAAAATCAAAGTCGGCAAGCGGCTCTAAAAGGTTATAGCCCTCAATATCCGAAGCGTCGAAGCCTATTGAAGTCAGCGCAAGCACCATTCTTGAATTTTCGGTAGACTTTGAGCGGTCAAGCTTGGAAGAACCGATATCGCTGATGTACTTTACAGCATTTTCATAATAGCCCTTTGCAAATTCCACGGTAAGCTCGCCGCTGCGTGCAAGACCGATAACAGTCCACTCGCCGCCTATCGAACCAACAGAGGGAGCGTCACCCTCAAGCAGATACTTTGTGGTTTCATCAAATATCTCACCGAAAGCCTTGATTTGTTCTTGCGGCTGTTCAAGCTGAGCAAAAGCTTCCTCTGCGTCAAGAAGCAGCTGATAGTTCAGGCAAAGCTCCTTCTGCTCGTCTGTAAGTCTTTCATAGGCTGCTCTTGCGGCTTCGATGGCTTCTGCGCTGTCGGCTGTGACCTCTCCGATAGCTTCGATAAGCATATCAACTTCTTCTGCGGCAGCCTGATCGTCGGCGCTGTTGTCGGCTGCAATGTTTATTGTATATACCGTTTCGGTCTGACCGCTGTTCATGGTCGGCCATGCGGTATTTCCTACGCCGATATAAAGCTTATCGCCGTCTGCAACAGGGATCTCCTCCGAGCGCTTGAACTCGCTGCCTTTAACGTCGGGAGTATAGTTTGTCTTATATGTTCTTACTTGAAAATTCTTGTTTGCCGCTGTGGGAGTAACGTAAACGCCCTCCGAGCCGTCGTCTATTGAAAGAGTGTATTCGCTTACCGACGGGTCGAATTCCTTGTCGAGAGTTCCTGTGCTGAATTCAAGGTCTATAATCGTCGTATCGTTGCTCGCCCAGTCGCTGCCTACGTCTGCGCCCCAGTCGATGGTGTATTTAAAGCATATCTCGTCGCCGTCCTCCAGCGTACCGCCTGCAACGGTGTATGAGCCTATACCTTCGCTTGTTATCCAGTCGTTGAGTGTGCAGCACCAGCCACTCCAGCCGCCTGCACTCGTTTCTGTTCCTACGCCGTTTATGTCGGTAACATATCCAACATCTGCGCCTGTGATAGTATATCCCTCAGCTTCGATAGCTTCGGCAGCTGCCGAAAGAGCCGTTGAGTTTTCGTCGATGTCTACCCAGACGTCCATAAGCTCGCCGCTCCATGCAGCCGAATCGTCGGTAAAGTTGTAGTTTTCAACAATTACCCTCACCTGACCGTATTCGCTTTCCGCAAATGCAGACCATGGCGCAGCGCTTGCTGCAAGAGCTGCCGCTGCCGAGACCGATAAGATCTTTGAACTTAATTTCATAATGCTTCCTCCTGTTTTCCGCTCTGAAAGAGCTGTTTTATAATGAGCTTTTTTCGGCTTTTCTCCTTGCCCTTGCACGTTCCCTTTTCAGTCTGCTCTTTTCGGCAGCGGGCATTTTTGTGACCTCTTTCAGACCTGCCTTTTCCAAGGCTCTCGGCCACGGACCAAGCTTTTGCTTTATAAAGCAGGCAGTTTCAGGCTCAAAATCGCTTCTCTTCGGCAATCTTCCGAGAGCGGAGTATTTTTCGCAAAGAAGCTTTACCGCATATTCCTTTTTCTCGCCGCCGTTCACTGACAACACCTCTTGGAACATTTTTTGCATGACAAATAAAAAAGCCTTCCCGTCTTTACAAACAGAGAAAGCACAACAGACTCTATTGCGGCTACAGCATTGCACATCATAACGAAAGCACAGCAAACAAACCTGTATGCAAAGGCACACAGACTAATCACTTGACGAAACTGCTGTAACGTCAATAAAATCGGCTGCGCTTCTTCATCGTCCAAGACGGCAATACCGCAACAAAATGCGGAAGTATTCTGGCTTATGACAAAACGTCAAACACAGTAATGACAGTTGCTGCGGATTCTGACCGCATTCCCAATTACCTACCGGGCAAAAGCCTTTCGGACCGCATTTCTGATAGTATTCATTTGTGTAAACATTATAACACGCCCGAAAGTCAAAAGTCAATAGGCGCAGGTAAAGTTCATATATTTGTAAAAAAGAGGGCAAGCCACCGCATTGATGACTTGTCCCTCTGTATTTTATGAATATTATGAGCCGACCGTTTCGTTCAGCTTGTCTATCATCGCCTGAAGAGTATCTCTGTTGATGTTCGGGTCTTCGCTGAAGCTGACGATAGCTCTTATCGGCAGGTCGTTGTACATTGCAAGAGCCATCTGCTCGGAGCCTTCGCCCATTATCGCACCGTCAGAACCGTTAACTCCGATATCCACTATTCCCATTGCTTCCTTGAATATCTCCTTGCCTTCGGGTGAAGCCATAACATCTCCACCTGTGCTGTTGAGAGTATAATGAACAGGAAGCTTTTTATCTGAACTTACATAGACAGAACCGGTAAGGTGGATATCCCTTGAAGAAGAACCTACCATTATCTCATATTCGCCGTACTCAACGAACCAATCGGATATCTCCTCCGAATAATAGGAAAATGCTCTGCTGTCAAGGCGGAAGACTACCTTCTTTGACTCGCCGGGTTTAAGGTCAACCTTTTCAAAGCCTTTAAGCTCCTTTATCGGACGGATAGCAAAAGATTCCTTATCCGAAACATAGAGCTGAACCACCTCCTTGCCTGCACGGTCTCCTGTATTCTTTACAGTGACCTCAACAAGCAGATTCTTGTCATCGGTGATCTCCGAATGAGAAAGTCTGAGGTCGCTGTACTCAAAGGT
>JBJERD010000350.1:0-6760 GCA_051882095.1 Oscillospiraceae bacterium | reverse complement strand
TCAGCGTCTATGATAGTGCCGTTTGGACCGGCGATAGCTTGATCTGTGTTTCTTCTGTGATTTTTTATGTTTGTCATGTTGTCACCTTGTTATTTTATAAACATAGATCTCCGATACATTCGGCAATGCTTCCCGCAACCACAGGAATTACTGTGAAGCTCCCGTCTTCGTAGCTTGTTGTCAGGCTTTCAGGATCCTTTTGAATTGAAAGAACAGTATACCTGAGTGCAGCGCCGGTGTCCATAAGCTTGTTATAAACAGATTCCTCATAATCGTCTGTGCAGTATATCATATGACCCGATCTTGCTTTGCCATACTGTTCAGCATTTAAGATATTCAGCACTTCATTGTTTTTGCCTGCCGGCGGCGCCGATAAAAGCTTGTTTATCATTTCTCTGCAGCTTTCGGTATCGCTGATGCTGCTTACCTCGTTATCCGATTTTTCCTTTGCAAACCATATCACCTTATGAGGACATTCATTTTCCGTAAGATACATGGAAATAGACGATACAGTTTCAATAAGAGAATCAAACAAAGTCATGCTGTCTTCATTTGCATCCGAAATCATTGACAGGTTTACGGCTATTGTTATAGAATTGGTGATCGGCAGAGAGAAATCCTTGACCATAGTCTTGTCCTGCTTTGCGGTAAGCTTCCAATGTATCCTGCTTATCTTATCTCCGTCATGGTATTCATGAATGTCAAAGATCTCGGAAGGGTCGTCGCCTTTTTTTATTTTTGAAAAGCTTTCCGATTCAAGCCCCATATCTCCGTAGTCTGCTATATCATTGCTCAGCTGAAAGAAATCGGGAGCGATAAGCACAGTGCTTTCGGACAAAGAACCCTTCAAAGAGATCTTACGCTTAAAAAATCTCAGTATATCTACTATCTTGACAGATGTTATCTTCAGATCAACCATTCCGTAGTGCTCGGAAAAGATATTCAATGTCAGGTACTGAGCGTTTTTTGGGAAAACAGGTGTATTAACCGTAAAACGCTCTGTTTTGTTTATCATTCTGTTAGAATATGAAACTGTAATAATGCAGTTTGCTATGGGTATAACTGCGTTGCTCTCCACCTTGATAGTCACGGGTATCTTTTCTTTTTTGCCTGCCGTGCTGCTTGAATCTATAAAGGAAACCTTGACTCTTTTTCGGCAATATGAAAGAATAATATTCAAAGCTATCGGCAGGATAAGCATAAAACCGAACAGATAGAATGAAAAAACGCCTCTGTAAAGAATATAGAACAGTAGTGAAGCAATAAAAAGTATAATATATATTACTATCATACCGTGCACCTATCTGCCAAGCTTGGGAACCGAAACACTTTGAAGAATACCGTCCAGCACCTTCGAGCTGTCTACTGCGTTGACCTTTGCCTTGGAATTCAGTATTATCCTGTGAGCTACAACATCATTGAATGTATATATAGCGTCATCGGGGATAACGTAATCACGCCCTTTGAGCAGAGCGGTGGCTTTTGTCATTTTAAGCAAAGCAATTGCTCCTCTGGGCGAAAGTCCCAGCTTGATATACTGATTATTTCTTGTTGCTTCGGCAAGTTTGGCAATGTATTCAAATACCTCGTCGGCAACATAAACATTTTCCACTATCTTCTTAGCTTCAATAAGCTCATGCGCC
Organism: Oscillospiraceae bacterium; assembly: GCA_051882095.1. Taxonomy (GTDB): domain Bacteria; phylum Bacillota; class Clostridia; order Oscillospirales; family Ruminococcaceae; genus FB2012. Next base: position 5,117 of record JBJERD010000350.1, on the reverse strand, counting down.
GTTACAACAGAGTTGACATTTTCAACGGTAACGCTGTTTTGCTTGGATTTCAGCATGGCGACCTCGTTTTCAAGACTGGGATATCCCATTGTAAGTCTTACTATAAATCTGTCCATCTGAGATTCGGGCAGCATCTGAGTTCCTATAGAACCAATAGGATTCTGAGTTGCAATAACAATATATGGGTCAGGCATCTTGTGAGTAACTCCGTCAACCGTTACCTTACCTTCCTCCATGATCTCCAGCAAAGCCGATTGTGTTTTTGAAGAAGTTCTGTTGATCTCATCGGCAAGAAAAAGATTTGTCATTGCTGCGCCGGTCTTATATTCAAATTCATGAGTATTTTTATTTAAAATAGTAAATCCTGTAACGTCTGTAGGAAGCACATCGGGTGTGAACTGAAGTCTTTTGTAATCAAGCGACAGAGCCTTAGAAAGAGCAAGCGCAAGAGTCGTCTTTCCAACTCCCGGTATATCCTCAATAAGAATATGACCGCCGGCAAGAATAGAGAGCAATATTTTCACAATTATCTCATCCTTACCGATGATGACCTTTTTAACCTCGTTGATGACGTTTTGCGACAACGTCAGGACCTTTACCTGTTCCTCTGTCAAGTTTTTAGACATTTTTATATTCTCCTTTTCTTTTATTGGTGCTGTAAAAGTGCAGCATCCTTTTTTATCTATCATAATAATAACATATATTACTCAAACATTCAAGCTTTTTTGTACAGAAGAGACATATTTATTTACTGATAATTATTTAGCATATATGAACTGCATCAAGCATATTATGAAACATGATATCGGACAAGTAAGGAGACTGAGTATGGACAAAGAGATCAGCAAGCTGAAATTTTCATTTGAACTGCTTACTCCAAAAATCAGAAACGCCATTATGTCTGTTTCGGAAATGGAAAGAGAAAGCGTTCAGGAAATACGGCTCAGGCTTAATAAAAAGCTTACTGCTACAGTATTCGGAAAAGAATACTTCGTCACAGAGGACGGAAGACTTATGAACAGCCCCACCGATGCGGTAACAGTCACATTTGAGGATATTGAAACGACCTATAAACGGGCATTTCAGAATTCTCTGCACAGCTTTCACAGGGAGATAACTCAGGGATACATAACTACCGAAGGCGGAAACAGAGTCGGCTTTTGCGGTACTGCTGTCTTAGACCCGTTGAGAGGTTCTTTCGTTGACAATGTAAAGCATATCTCTTCTATCAATATTAGAATTGCAAGAGAAATAATCGGCTGTTCAAAAGATATTTCCGACAAAGCATTTAAAGGCGGAACATCTTCTTTGCTGATAGCAGGACCGCCGTCAAGCGGCAAAACCACGGTATTACGAGATCTATGCAGTAAACTCGGGTCAAAATACAGACTTTCTGTCATAGATGAAAGAAACGAGCTTTCAGCTACAAAGGACGGCGTTGCACAGAATGATGTTGGACTTATGTCCGACGTTTTTAATTCCTATACAAAATACGACGGGATAATGACCGCTGTAAAGGTGATGTCTCCCATGATACTAGTATGCGATGAAATAGGCTCAAAAGAAGATATGAAGGCTCTGGAATATGCCATAAATTCGGGAGTTAAGCTAATTGCCACCTGTCACGCTTCCTCAATAGACGAGCTAAAGAAGAGAACGGTCATTTCAAAGCTTATAAAGGACAAGGTCTTTGATTATGCAGCATTACTCGGCACAGGACCTCTTTGCGGTCAGCTTGTATCTTTCTATAAAATCGGAGAGCAGAGAGATGGGCATTAGCACGGTGAAAGGATTGGGTATGATCGTGCTTATCATTGCCTGTTTAATGACCGGTTTTTCCATGTCCGACAGAGTAAAACGGCACTATTCGCATCTGAAAATGATAGATTCAATGCTTAATGAAATTGATATAATGTTAAGATATAACGCCTGTACGTTAAATGAGCTTTTCTCGCATCTTAAAAGCTGTTCAGAACTGAAAAAGCTTGATTTTCTCCACTTTGATTCCTGCAGCGCTTCTGATCTTCGGGAAGCTGCCGTAAAGATGATAGATGAAACCTCTTTGGAGCTTTCGGAAGAAGAGAAAAACAATTTATCAGCTTTTTTCAGAGAACTTGGTTCAACTGACATAGAGGGTCAGCTTGCTATAGTCAATCATTATAAGGAATATTTCAACAGCAGAGCAGCTTATGCTTATGAAGAATGTGGTACTAAATGCAGACTTTATAAGTCGCTGGGAGCGCTGGGCGGAGCATTTCTGGCTGTTATCATAATTTAGAGGAGCGTCTTAATGGAAGTTGATCTGATTTTTAAAATAGCTGCGATAGGAATAATAGTAGCCGTTCTCAATCAGCTGCTTAAACGTGCTGAGCGTGACGAACAGGCAATGATGACAACGCTTGCCGGTTTGATAGTTGTTCTGATGATGATAGTAAATCAGATCGGAAATCTGTTTGAAACCATTAAAAGCGTTTTTGGTTTGTATTGATGGATATTATAGCTATTATCGGTCTGTGCCTTACCGCTTGTATAATCAGCAAGGTCATAGAGCGCAGCGGCAGTGAAATTAAGATCATTCTGATAATTGCGGCTGTGAGCATTGTAACTATCAAAATCATCGGCGAGCTTTCACAGATAATAAGCGTGATAAACGAGCTGTTTTACAGAGCAGACATTGACGACGAGTATCTTACCATAATATTTAAAGGCATGGGAATTTGCTATATCACACAGATTGCGGGCGACTGCTGCCGTGACTGCGGAGAAAGCAGCCTTGCCACGCAAATCGAGCTTGCAGGAAAGGTGGCAATGGTTATTATATCTCTGCCGCTGTTCCGAGCTGTGATAGGAATAATTGAAGCCTTGATAATATAGGGGAAAATATATGAAAAAGATGTTTATATTTCTTGCAATGCTGGCAGTATTCACGCTGTTTCCTGTTAAAGTGTTTGCACAGCCAGATTCAGATGATTTTACGCAAACAGATGAGTATAGAGAAATAGTCGGTAAAGTATCGGATAGTGTAGAGTCTGCCGCCGGAGATGATGTTAACGAAATACTTGAAGATAATGATATCAGCATTGAAAACAGCAGCGGTATTGCAGATATCTCAGTATGGTCGGTTCTTGAAAGCGTCTTTGACTCCTTTGTGGGAGAATTGAAAAAGCCTGTAGCTTTGCTTGGTGAAATAATAGCTATTGCAGTACTTTGCTCTTTATCGCAAAGTCTTGCGCCGGACGGTGCGGGTACAGTAAAGGTATTCAAAACTATTGGGGTTTTGTGTTCTGTTGCAGTAATTTATGACGGCGTTTATGACAGTCTGGCTATGGTTGCCGAAAGCCTTAACAATATGTCCCGGTTTATGTTAGCTTACATACCGGTTTTTTCAAGCATTGCAGCTGCCGGTGGAAGCTATATTTCGGGAGGCAGCTATTACGCAGGAACTTTGATACTTTGCGAGATTATCGCCGTTGTCGCACAGAAAATACTGATGCCTTTTCTCAGTATTGTAATGGCAGTGTCTTTAGTTGCGGCGATCAATCCTGAATTAAGCTTCTGCGGTGCGGCTGATTCGATAAAAAAATGTGTGCAATGGATACTGGGCGGATTAATGACCATATTTTCAGGATTGCTGACTATACAGAGCATTACCGGCTCTGCTGCCGATTCGGTGGCTGCCAGGACAGTCAAATTTGCAGCTTCAAGCTTTATACCAATTATAGGCGGCGCAGTTTCGGAAGCATATTCAACTGTGTATGGAAGTCTCGGTGTTATCAGAGCCGCAACGGGCACGATAGGAATTATAATAATCGCAATAATCGTTGTAAAGCCTATTCTGACTGTCCTTGCGGTAAAGCTTGTCATAACCGTCGGCAAGATCATCAATGAGATGTTTTGTCTTCGCCAATGCGGAGAGCTTTTAAACAGTACAAATGCGATTCTGTCTATGGCATTAAGCGTTATGATAGCTTTCTCAATGATGTTTATAATCTCAACGGCTGTACTTATGATGACTGCAATGAATATTGCAAGCTGACAGGAGGACTGTTATGGATATCCTGAAAACTTCCGTTCTGACGGCAGGGGTTATAGGCATAGTAAGCGTACTTGCTGATTTTGCCGTTCCCGGTGATGGGATAAAAAAGCAGTTGAAGACTATCATAACTCTGGTTCTCATAATGGGACTGTTCACACCGTTTATCGGCTCAGACTTCAGGCTTTCTGTCAACAACATTGACGAGCTTTCCGAAGACAGCGAATTTGACAACATCTCAGAAGATTTTGAAGACTATTATCTGGAACAGTCAAGTGCCGAGATACAAAAGCAAATTGAAAAGTTGCTTAACGAGAAAAATATTACATTTGACAAAGTCAGAATATATTGCAGTATTGACGAATATAATTCTATTGAAATAAACAAAGCTGTGATCTACTCGGCAGAAGCTTCCGAGCAAGAGGTCAGCGATATTGTGAACACAGTCGCTGAACTGATTCCAAATGTCGAAATAGAAATTAAAACGGAGGACAACATTGAAGCTGAATGATATAAAAAAGTTTTTTGGCAAACTGTCAGAGAAAGACAAAAGAATAAAGATTATTGTTATTCTGGGAATAGTCGGAATAATATTGATATTTGTTTCCGAGCTTATTCCGCAGGAGAAAGATGAGCATACAGAGATCATTTCCGACGACCCTGTTACCGAAGATACATATGCCTATAAAAGTCAGATAGAAAACGAGCTTATCAAAATGCTGGAGCAGATAAAAGGCGTTGGCAGCGTTTCGGTAATGGTCACTATAGAGGGTACAACCGAATATGTTTACGCCGAAGAGCTTGATACTGTAACAGATAAGGACGGTGAACAGAGCAGGGAACAGTATCAAAACAAAATCGTTATGACTGAGCAAAACGGCGAAAAGCAAGCTCTTGTAAAGCAAATAATAAAGCCTAAAATATGCGGAGTAATGATAGTATGCGAAGGGGGTGGAAATGTCTCGGTAAACGAAAGAGTTATAAAAGCGGTGGCGACAGCGCTTGATCTGCCGTCAAGTCAGATTTGCGTTGAATGCAAAAAATAATTTTAATAACAACATTTATGCCACCTTACCTTTCTTTT
>JBJERD010000349.1:0-6917 GCA_051882095.1 Oscillospiraceae bacterium | reverse complement strand
AACCAGCGACTATACCCAAATAAACGACCTGCTTGAAAGGCTTGCCGATTATACCGACGAGGAGAGAATAAACCTTTCGCTGCCGTCGCTGCGTATAGACAATTTCAGTCAGGAGCTTATCGACAGGATAGCCGCGGTAAGAAAAAGCGGTCTTACCTTTGCTCCCGAAGCAGGCACCCAGCGGCTGAGAGACGTTATAAACAAAAATGTTACCGAAGAAGAGATAATGCGTTCCTGCCGCCTTGCCTTTGACGAAGGCTATCAGACGGTCAAGCTGTATTTTATGCTGGGTCTTCCCGAAGAAACAATGGAGGACGTTGAGGGAATAGCCAAGCTTGCGCAGGACGTAGTAAATCTTTATTACGAAACCCCCAAAGAAAAAAGAGGCAAGAGTATTCAGGTGTCCATATCGACAGCAACATTTGTGCCTAAGCCTTTTACTCCCTTTGAGTTCGAGCCGCAGGCAACTCCCGAAGAGATCGCCGAAAAGCAAAAGCGCCTGCTTGACAGCATAACCTCAAAGAAGATACGGTGCAGCTATCATCAGCAGAACGTTTCAATACTTGAAGCCGTCCTTGCAAGGGGCGACAGACGACTGAGCCAAGCGATTTATACCGCATGGAAAAAGGGCTGCACTCTGGACAGCTGGGACGAGCATTTCCGCTTTGACCTGTGGCTTGAAGCCTTCGAGGAGTGCGGAGTCGATACACGCTTTTACGCAAACCGCAGACGTTCCTATGAAGAGGTAATGCCTTGGTCGCATCTTGATTATCTTGTTTCCCATGAGTTTTTCGTCCGTGAGAATAAAAAGGCTCACCTTGCACAGACTACACGCAATTGCAAAGAGGGCTGCTCGGGCTGCGGAATAAAGAAAGAGTGCGGAGGTGTTTACTGTGGCTGAACAGCTTGTTCCCAAGAATCAGAGCCTTCGGGTCGAAAGATTTGAGTATCGCCTTGTTTATGCAAAAACGGGCAGAGCAAGATATATTTCTCACCTTGACCTTATGAGAGCGATGCAGCGTGTTTTCAAGCGTGCGAAAATTCCGCTGTGGTATACTCAGGGCTTTAATCCTCATTCCTATCTGATGTTTCCGCTGGCTCTGCCGCTTGGTACTGACAGCTCGGTGGAGATACTTGACGTTGCCCTTGTGGAGGAGCTGCCTTTCGACGAAATTAAAGACCGTCTCAACGACAAAATGCCCGAGGGACTTGTGATAATGTCAGTATCAAAGCCTGTAATGAAGCATACCGAGATAGCTGCGGCTGAGTATGAGATAACGCTCAGGTCACAAATTTCGGCGCAAGAGCTTTGCAGCCTTTTTAACAGCTTTTTGTCGAGAGATAAGATAGAGATAGAAAAGCGCTCCAAGAAAAAAGGCGTAAACCTTGTTGATATCAAGCCGCATATAAAGCTTGTCAGCTGTAAAGCCGAAAACGGCAGGGCAGTGCTTGATATGATACTTCCTGCCGGCAGCGAGTTCAATCTCAACACAGGCGTGGTAATCGACGCTTTCTGCGCTCTTGAAAATGTGAGCATAGACGATATTTGTACAAAACGTACAAAAATCATGACGAAATCGGGAGATAATTTTATATAGCCGCTATTGATTTCGCTCGTGATTTATGGTATAATATTTAAGCATTTGAATTACCGTCGGACTTTACCCGACGAGAGTTAGTGCCGTATTCCGCAGGAGTTGCGGAAAGACATTAAAGCGGATAGTCCTCTGGCTTTGCAGATAAAGATATCTGCCATAAAGCGTATGAATGTCTGAAAATAATAGGAGGTATTTAAAGTGGACGCTTTAAAACTTATTTCAAACTCAAGCTTAAAATCAGAAGTTCCTGTTCTTAACATCGGTGATACTGTTAAGGTAAACGTTAGGATCAAGGAAGGCGACAAGTCCAGAATCCAGATCTTCGAGGGTACTATCATCGCTAAGAAGCATGGCGGTATCAACGAGACATTCACAGTTCGCCGTGTTGCTCATGGCTGCGGTATCGAGAGAGTATTCCCTGTACATTCTCCTGTAGTTGAGAAGGTAGAGGTAGTAAGATCCGGTAAGGTACGCCGTGCTAAGCTTTATTATCTCAGAAAAAGAGTTGGTAAGGCTGCTAAGGTCAAGGAAGCAATCAGATAATTTTAAGTGTGCAGAGCCGACAGCTTTTGTCGGCTCTTATTTTTTGCCGGAGGATAATATTTCTTCCTGCGAAAGAGAAAATGCGCGGTGTGACAAAAATTCATGCCTGTTTTTGTGCATTTTTTTCGCAAAGCCCTTGAAATTTACCGAGCTTTTTGGTATAATTAATTTGTATGATTGTTTTTTGAACAGATTTGCTGCCTGTCAGCAGGAAACAGAGGCTTTATTATGGATAATGATAAACTGGCAAAAGCCGAAAATAACAGTGAAAACGGATTGCTCGATGAGATACTTGAATGGATAGAGTCGTTTGTTTTTGCGATTTTCGTTGTTATTCTTATATTTATATTTCTTTTCAGGATCGTTCTGGTGTCGGGACCTTCAATGAACCCGACTCTCAGCGACGGAGACAGACTGATAATCTCGCACATCAATTACACTCCCGAAAAGGGCGATATCGTAGTTCTCAACAGCATTGGTCTTAACAAGACTATCATCAAGCGCTGTATCGGAACGGCTGGCGATACCGTAAGAGTTGATTACAATAACAATTCCGTATCTGTCAATGGTGAAAACGTTCCGCAGGATTATATCAACGAGGTAATGAACGTTCTCCCTATCTTTGACGCAAAATACTGCGTTGACAGCGGAGTTTATGAGTATGTAGTCCCTGACGGAAAGATCTTTGTTATGGGGGATAACAGAAATCACTCTACAGACAGCCGCTCGGCTTATGTAGGCTTTGTGGATCTTGAAGACGTTCTGGGAAAGGCAATATTCAGAATAATTCCTTTTGATTCATTCGGCAAAATAGGGTGAACCTGATGGTGCTTAACGAAAGAGCCAAAAAATACGATCCCGATTCGCCGCTCAGTAACATTCTCAGCTGGGCTGAAACGATCGTTCTGGCGGTATTTGCGGTGGTGCTTATTTTCACTTTTGTGCTGAAAATAGTCATCGTCAACGGCAGCTCAATGGAAAACACTCTCTTTCAGGACGACAGGCTTATTATATCGCACCTGCTGTATGACCCTCAGAGAGGAGATATCGTTGTTATAGATTCTCAGAACATGAACGAGGTCATAATAAAAAGAGTTATCGGCGTATCAAACGATACTGTCGAGATAGATTATAACGCAGGTACAGTCACGGTAAACGGAAGCACTATAAATGAGCCGTATATCAGAGAGCAGATGTTCGATACGGGAAGCTTCAGCGATAAGTTTTATAATGAAGAGAAAAATACATATACTTATAAAGTGCCCTTCGGATATGTATTCGTAATGGGCGACAACAGAAATCATTCTACCGACGGCAGGGCGATAGGTCTTGTTTCGGAAGATGAAATAGTGGGAAGAGTCGTTTACAGATTTTATTCACAAAACGGCGATACCGGCAAAGTGGAATAGAAAAGAGGCGGATAAGGTGAGCGAGGTTTCAAATATACAGTGGTTTCCCGGACATATGGCGAAAACAAGGCGCATTATGCAGTCAAATCTGAAGCTTGTGGACGTTGTGGTGGAAATAACCGACGCAAGAATACCTTATTCCAGCCGCAACCCCGAAATGGACAGGCTTGTTGGCTCGAAGCCCAGACTTCTTCTGCTCAACAAATCCGATTCCGCAGATGAAACGGTCACTTCCATGTGGCTTGACTATTATAAAAGAAAAGGCATCCCTGCAATCGCTACCGACTGCCGCAGCGGTAAAAACGTAGGCAGATTTTACGGGGTTCTCAAAGAGCTTATGGCAGACAAGCTTGCTCAGTGGGAGGCTCACGGTATGAAGGGCAGACCTATCCGCATGATGATAGTGGGCATACCCAATGTGGGAAAGTCCTCATTTATCAACCGTCTTGCAGGCTCTAAAAGAGCTAAGGTGGAGGACAGACCTGGAGTTACAAGAGGAAAGCAGTGGGTGACCCTTGAAAACGATATGGAGCTGCTTGATATGCCCGGAGTTCTATGGCCAAAGTTTGAGGATAAAAGCGTTGGCGAAAAGCTAGCTTTTACCGGAGCAGTCAAGGACGATATAATGGATATGGAATATCTCGCCTGCCGTTTTCTGGAGTTTCTCAACAGAGATTATCCGGAGCTTATAACCGAAAGGTACGGCGTTGTTACCGATGATATACCCGATAACGATGATGATACTATGGGCTGCGTTCAGGGTTTTGAGATACTTGAACGCATCGGAAAAAAGAGAGGATTTCTCGTTTCGGGCGGAGAGATAAATACCGAGCGTGCCGCAATAACCGTTATGGACGAGTTCCGCAGCGGAAAGATCGGCAGACTCTCACTTGAAAAACCAAACGACGGCAGGAGCGGTGGCAAGCAATGACTTTGGCTGAATTTGATAATGAATACCGTAAGCAGTATCCCGTTGTGTGCGGCGCTGACGAAGCAGGCAGAGGACCTCTTGCAGGCGACGTTTTTGCAGCGGCAGTAGTGCTTGCTCCGGATACGGTCATCGAAGGTATAAACGACAGCAAAAAGCTTACCGCAAAAATGCGTGACCGGCTTTTTGACGTGATAATCCAAAAGGCTGAATATTATTCAATTCAGCGTTCAACCGTTGCCGAGATAGAGGAAATCAACATTCTAAACAGCGCAATGCTTGCCATGAAGCGAGCCATTGAAGACCTTGGTTGTACTCCCGATATCGCTCTTATTGACGGAAACAAAACTCCCGATTTGAAGATCAAAGCAGAAGCGGTTGTAAAGGGCGATGCCAGATCCCAGTCGGTTGCGGCAGCTTCAATTCTTGCCAAGGTCGCAAGGGACAGATACATGGAGGAAATGGCTGAGAAATATCCTCAGTATCAGTTTGAAAAGCATAAGGGATACGGTACTAAGCTGCATTATCAGATGATAGACAAGTACGGCGAGTGTGAAATACACCGTCCGAGCTTTTTGAAAAAGTATTATGCAAAGAAATCAGAACAAGATAGCACCCCGTAAAATAGGCGATGTTGGCGAGGAAGCCGTATGCGCATTCCTTGTGAAAAACGGGTACGAAATTTTGGACAGAAATTTCACCATACGGGGCGGAGAGATTGATATAATCGCAAAGAAAAACGGTATAATTGCATTTGTGGAGGTAAAGTCACGCAAAAAGGATCCGCTTACAAGCGGAGAAGAAGCTGTGACCAAGTCAAAGCAGGCGCATATTATAAAAACTGCCGAAAGATATCTTGAAAGTCTCAGCGAACCCTGTTCATGTCGGTTTGACGTGGCGGTCGTGGAGCTTGACGGCGGCAGAGCGGTGAAGCTGAAATATTATGTTTCGGCGTTTGACGCAAGTAAATAATTATGGCTATGCCAATTTTTTAAGAAGGGTGATTTTTTATGTATTACAAGAGCACACGAAACAGCAGTGTAAACGTAACGTCTGCACAGGCTATCGCACAGGGAATTTCCAAGGACGGCGGTCTTTTCGTTCCGTCTGAGATCCCGTCGATCACAATGGACGATATCAAGGCGCTGGGAGAAAAGTCCTACGCCGAAAGAGCGCTGTTCGTATTTTCAAAGTATCTGACCGATTTTTCGGAGGCTGAGATAAGATACTGCGTTGACAGCGCATATAACGACAAGAGTTTCGATACCGACAATATTGCCGAGATCGCACATCTTTTTGACGGTACATATATGCTTGAGCTGTGGCATGGTCCTACCTGCGCATTCAAGGATATGGCGCTTCAGATACTGCCTTATCTTCTTACAACTTCCGCTAAGAAGATAAACCTTGGCAAGAAGATAGTGATTCTCGTTGCAACATCGGGTGATACAGGAAAAGCCGCTCTCGAAGGCTTCAAGGACGTTCCCGATACAGAAATACTCGTTTTCTATCCCGAGGACGGCGTATCAGCTATGCAGAAAAAGCAGATGACAACTCAGGAAGGTGCAAACGTTGGCGTGTGCGCTATCAAGGGCAACTTTGACGACGCTCAGAACGGCGTAAAGGCAATTTTCACAAATGAGGAGATCGCCGCTAAGCTTTCCGACAACGGTATGATGTTCTCTTCCGCTAACTCCATAAACTGGGGTCGTCTTGCTCCGCAGATCATCTACTACATCTCCACCTATGCACAGCTTGTAAAGGACGAGGAGATCACTCTCGGAGACAAGATAAACATTGTAGTTCCTACAGGTAACTTCGGAAACATTCTTGCAGGCTATTATGCAAAGAAGATGGGTCTGCCCGTAAACAAGCTCATCTGCGCTTCAAACGCAAACAACGTTCTTACCGACTTTATCCGTACAGGTATCTATGACAGGAACCGTCCGTTCCATACGACTATCTCACCGTCTATGGATATCCTCATTTCTTCAAACCTTGAAAGACTTCTCTATCATCTCTGCGGCGAAAACGACGCTCAGATAAGAGAGTGGTTCGGCGCACTTGCACAGAGCGGCAGATACGAGGTATCGGACGAAGTCAAGGCTGTTCTTGCCGATGAGTTCTACGCAGGCTGCTGCGACGATGTTCAGACAAAGGCTTGCATCAAGGATATCTATGATAAGTATTCATACACCTGCGATACTCATACTGCCGTTGCAGTAAAGGTATATCAGGATTATAAGGCTGCAACAGGCGACGAAACAAAGACCGTTATCGCTTCCACTGCAAGTCCATATAAGTTCTCAGGCTCGGTTCTTGACGCTGTAGGCGCAGACGCAAGCGCAGACGAGTTCACTCTCGTTGAAAAGCTCAACGAGGTTTCAAAGCTGCCTGTTCCTGCATCTTTGGCAGCATTGAAGAACAAGGAAGTACGTT
>JBJERD010000348.1:0-6929 GCA_051882095.1 Oscillospiraceae bacterium | reverse complement strand
GATAATGGAATATGCGCTTAAAAACGACAAGTGCCGTGCTATCCTCACAAAGGATGAATACACTACCACAAAGACAAAGCAGCACCCCGACGGGATCCAGCTCACAAGCATAGTAGCAAGCAGATTGCAGGGCTACTACGTTGAGGGCGGCGGAGATATTCTTGGCGGAAAAACAGGCTTTACCGACGAGTCGGGATATTCTATCGTAACGGTCTGCAAAAAGGACGGCAGAAACTTTATCTGCGTAACAGGCAAGTCCGAGGACGAGTGGAAAGCTATCGAAGACAACATAGCTATCTATGAAAAATATCTGCCGTCTTCCGATGAAGACGCATCCGCAGAGTCTGACGATACATCGTCGGAGGACGAGTCTTCCGAGACAGAAGAATAAAAACAGCTTACACGCTTTGCAGACCTTGTTTGCAGAGCGTGTTATTTTGTAAGAAAATGCACCCAAAATAAAAGTTTAGGCTCAAGCCCGCCGCTAGAGGGCTTCCCCTGATTTCACAAAAAACTTTGACAGAATAACACGCTTTTCACCCCCTGTTTTGTTCTTTCATTTGTATGAATTGATAAAAAATCAAATGCGGATTTATGTAAAAGGTAAAAAAATATACGGTTTTTATAAATAATATTGACACATTTAAGAATATGTTATATAATATAAATGTCCTGAATGTTAAGTCTTTGTTTATCGGTAAAAACAAAAGACTTTTGTGGCAAAGGGGCGGTAAAAAATTAGGTGGGGATACTGCCCGGTGGGGCAATGCGCCGCTGTACTTTTCGGATAGTACAGACGGCGTTTTTTTGTAACGGATTTTTTCATATTATATTGCATTTTTGCTCGAAAAGTGGTACAATTTAAATGTAAGTTTCAATGCTGCATTAAAAAATAGCTGAGAGGTTTTTTATGAAGGATTTTTTATCTGTCGTCACAATGAACCTGCTGGGGTTCGATATGATAATATTTATCGTGGCAGTGTGCAACGCCGTGGTCTATTATATGACCAAAAGGTCTGCCGACGAGCTTTATAAAAAAATGCACCTGACCGTCTTTGTGCCCGACCACGATATGTCTAAGCAGGAGGCTGAAAGGGAGCTTACAAGGCTGAGAGAATCGGACGTTGTGAATATGCGCAACAAAACGGGAAAGCTCTATTCGGTGTTTGTAAATCTCACCGGTATCTTTCCGCTGCTCGGTATTCTTGGAACGGTAGTGTCGCTGCTTTCAATGGTGCAGGATATGAGCAACGTTCAGGGCAACTTTTACGGTGCGCTTACCTCAACCTTCTGGGGACTGGTCTTTGCTATTATTTTTAAGCTTCTGGACGGAGTGGTCAGCGCAAAGATCGAGGATAACGAAAAAACCGTTCAGCTCTATCTGGAGCGCAATTCGATGAATAAGCTTGAAAAGGCGGAGGATCATGAACAGCTTCTCTAAAAACAAAGGACTTATTATAGAGCTCACTTCGCTGCTTGACGTAATTCTCATAATGCTTTTCTGGGTGATGATGAATTCATCGGGAAAAGCCGAGGAGGCTGAAAAAAACGCCGCCCGTCAGATCGACGAGGCAAACGCCCGTGTGACCCGTATCGAGGAGGAGACTGCGGCGCAGTTGGAGGAAATGAGCGAGTATGTAAAAACCGTTGAAGGCTTTGAAAACGGCGAGATGCTTTCCATAAGTATTACATATGAAAACGGTGGGGATGTGCTTTCGTTTGTGAGAGCGGGAGAGGAGCTTTCGTCGCTGCGGCTCAGCGGAGAGACACAGGTCGAAGCCGAGATGAGAAACGTGCTGGACAGCCTTTCCGAAGGCGAGGATAAAGTGATACTTGCGGCTGTTATCTACGACGGAAACACAGCCCTTTATCGTGACGTCAAAACGGTGAGAGACGCATTGGAATCGGTAAGAAGCGACTATGAGGACGTTTATTTTGCCTATATCAATACCGGAACGTCGTCAGCCGCACAGCAATAGAGTTTATATCTGAAAGGAGAAAACAACAATGGCTAACAACAAGGAATATATCCACCCTGCGCAGGAGCGTCAGGATAATCACGAGAAAAAGCGTCAGAAGAAAAAGAAGAAAAAGGGCTTTGTTTTTCTGCTGATAATCATTCTTCTGCTTATCGCCCTGTTGATGCTTATGAACTATCTGGGTCTGGGCTTCGGCGGAGGAAAGGGAGACGGCGGCGAAAGCAAGGCAAGCGCTTCATCTGCTGCTGCCGAAAGCTCTGTTCCCGACGAGTCTTCGCAGGCTGAAAAAACTGCGGTAACGGTAAAAATATCGGGCAGCTCGTATATTTACGGCGATAAGGTCTATACTCTTGATGAGTTCAGACAGGTAGCTTCGGTGATGGATAAGGATTCTGTGATAATCGAGCTTGCCGACGATAATGCGGTGGCAAACGCTGTGGAAAATATGCACAGCCTGCTGGACGAGCTTGAGCTGTCCTATTCGGATAAGCCCTATGAAAGCGAAAGCTCTCAGCCCGACAGCCTGAGCGACGACAGCGCAGATTATGGAGAGATATTTGAATAAAAAGCTTTTGGAAAAGAGGATAAAATGCTGGGACTGACCTGTGAGGGCGGCGGCAGCCGCACCGTGTATTCCTGCGGAATAATGGACGTTCTGCTGGAGGAGAATATTATCGCCGATTATTTTATCGGCGTGTCAGCCGGAATTGCCTTCGGAGTTTCCTATTGTTCGGGGCAGATCGGCAGAAATCTGCGTCTTGCTTCGGAGTTTATGGGCAAGCCCGAATATTCGGGAATGAAGCATATGTTCGACCCGGAAAACCGCAGCTTTTATAATATGGATTACGTCTATCATAAGGTGCCGAATCAGGAGCTGCCTTTTGATTTTGAAGCGTTCAAGAATTATCCCGGAGAGGTCATCTCGGTGGTGACGAACGTTAAAACGGGCAAAGCCGAGTATCTTCCCTGCGACCGAGAGGACAGATATTTTACTCACCTGAGAGCAAGCTGTGCACTTCCGCTGCTTTTTCCCGAAATAGAAATAAACGGCGAAAAATATCTTGACGGCGGCATTGCCGATTCTATCCCCTATAAACAGGCGATAAAGGCAGGCTGCGATAAGAATATAGTAATTCTCACCCGCCCAAGAGATTACGTAAAAAGAGACGAGCCTGCAATGAAGCTTGCGGTAAGATATTACAGAAAATATCCCCAGCTTGTTGAGGCTATGAAAACCAGAGCGAAAAGATACAACGAGTGCGTTGCCGAGCTTAAACAGCTGCAAAGTGAGGGCAAGGTGTTTGTGTTCACGCCCAAAACTACATTTAATGTAAGGCGCACAGAGGGCGATCCGCAAAAGCTGAAAAGGCTTTACGACCACGGCAGAAAACACGCTTTGTGGGCAATGGATTCTCTGAGAAAATATCTTGCCAAATAGTTTGCGCTGTGCCATAAATTCTGCAAAAGCTGCATAGAATAATAACGGCAGTACTGCACATGACCTATGCGCAGATCGCTGTAAGCGCCGTGCCAAAAAGTGCGGCGTCATTTCAGTTCTTTAATGGGAATGGTGACTATGAGTAAAGGAAAAATAATATCAGCCGCCTTGGCTTCGGCGGCTTTTTTAGGCTATTGCGTGGTTGAGAACCGACAGCTTGTTACCGATGAGTACGATGTTTCTGTAAAAAACCTCCCCGACAGCTTTGAGGGGAAAAAGATACTTCATCTATCCGACCTGCATAAAAAGCGGTATGGCGACGGCTTCAACAATCTGATAAATTCCTGCGATTTCTGCAAGCCCGACTATATTTTCTTCACAGGCGACCTGTTCAGCCGCAGCGAGGAAAATCTCACCCCAAAGCTTGTGCTTATGCAAAGGCTGATGAAGCTTGCTCCCGTTTATTATGTTATGGGCAATCACGAAGCTTCGCCCGATGCTGTTGACAAGGCATACGCTCTCAACTGCCGCCTTGAGCGTGAGGGCGTCAATGTGCTGATAAACCGCTGTGTAAAGCTCACCCAAGGCGAAGACCATGTGAACCTGTGGGGACTTGCCCTTGGCTCAAAGTATTATAAAAACTCCTTCGGCGGCTACAGCGGTCTGCCGACAGTCACAAGCCGCACACTCACCGATCTTATGGGCGAGCCGGATAAAAAAGAGTGCAATATTCTGCTTGCGCACACTCCAATGCCCTTTGCGGAGTACGCAAAGTGGGGAGCAGACCTGACATTTTCGGGACACTGCCACGGCGGAATAATAAGACTTCCCATTGTGGGCGGACTGCTTTCACCAGAGCGCAGATTTTTCCCCAAATACACCAAAGGCGTTTATACTCTTGATGAAGCTTCAATGATTGTGTCGGCAGGACTGGGCAAATTCAGACTGCAAAATCCCGCTCAGATGATCTGCGTTACGCTGCATAAGCAGAGCCAAACGGCTGACTAAATAAAAAAGAGGCATAGATAATGGAAAAGCTTATTGAAAAATATTTTGAAGACCACAAGAACGAAATGCTTGAAAGCCTGTCGGAGATAATGTCCATAGACAGCAGCTATTCGCAGCCAAGAGAGGGTATGCCCTTCGGCGAAGGCTCGGCAAGGGCGCTTAAATGGGCTGAAAACTTCGGTAATTCTCTCGGCATGACCGTGAAAAACATTGACAACTACGCAGTTTCAATGGACTATATGCCAGGCGAGCCGGTGCTTGGAATACTAAGTCATCTGGACGTTGTTCCTGCCGGCGAGGGCTGGAGCTTTCCGCCCTTTGCCTGCACGGTAAAGGAGAATATCATTTACGGCAGGGGAGCAGTTGACGACAAAGGACCTTCCGTTGCGGTGCTTTATGCGGTCAAGTGCCTTAAAGAGCTTGGCGTTAAGCTTTCAAAGAACTTCCGTCTTATCATGGGCGGCAACGAAGAGGGCGGCTGCGAGGACATCGCCTATTACCGCAGCAAGGAGAAATTTCCGCCAATGGTGGTAACTCCCGACGGTTCGTTCCCTGTGCTCAACTGCGAAAAGGGAATGATACACCTTGAATTTGAGGGCGAGGGAAGCTTCGACTGCGCAGATATAAAATTTGAAAGCATAAAGGGCGGAACGGTTATAAACGCAATTCCGGGGAAAACGGTCTGCAAGGCGCAGCTGAGCGGAAAGCTTCCCGCTTTTCCCGACTGCGACACTCAGCTTTCAGACGGCGGATTTACGATAGTTGGTCAGTCTTCTCACGGTTCACGACCTGAGCTTGGAAAAAACACGGTGACTGCGCTTCTTGACGTCCTTGCAAAGCTTGGAAATCCCACAGCAGCGGCTCTTTCGCAGCTTTTCCCCCACGGCGAGTTCAACGGCAGTTCAGCAGGAATGGGCTTTTCCGACAGCGTTTCGGGCGAAATGACCTGCGCTCTGACGGTACTTGATTACAGCGGCGGAAAATTCACCGCAGGAATAGATATCCGCTATCCCATCGACAGAACTCTCGGCGAGATGAAAAAAATCATCATCGGCGCACTTGAAAACAGGGGAATGAAGATACTCACCTGCGACGGAATGGAGCCGCACTACGTCCCCGAAGAAAGCGAGCTTGTTCAGGCTCTGCTAAAGACCTATGAAAAGGTCAGAGGCGAAAAGGGCTGCTGCATAGCAGAGGGCGGAATAACCTACGTTCACGAGACCGACGGCGGAGTAGCCTTCGGCGCAGAATATCCCCACGAAAATAACAATATGCACGGTGCGGACGAACACATTTCAATTGCCACCTTCCGTGACAACTTTCTCATGTACGCAAATGCGATCATAGAAATATGCAGGTAATATCCAATGCAATGCATAATGCACAATGCACAATGGCGGTGTTCGCTCTGCTCACGGGATTTTTGGTGCGAACTTCGTGCGGATTTGATTTTTTATAAATAATAAGGGCGGACGCCTTGCTTTTTAGCGGCGTCCGCCCGATTTTTATTTGCTGAGCTGTTCGTTGCTTTTTTCTTTAAGCTCTCTGCCTTCACGGAGCAGCTGTTTCAGCCTTTGGCTGTCGCCATTTACCATAGCGTCACGGTAGTCCTCAAGGCACTTGATGATATGCGAGACCTCCTCCACCAGCGGCTCTTTATTCATCATGAACAGAGTAGTCCACATATCCTCGTTGAGCTTAGCCACACGGGTAAGATCCTTGAAGCTGCCTGCCGAAAATCCCGCCTGCTTCATCAGCGTAGGACTTTTCACATATGCGCTTGAAACGACATGAGCAAGCTGCGAGGTGAAAGCGATAACGCTGTCGTGCTCCTGCGGAGTTGAGATAACGCACTTTGCAAAGCCGATATCATAAGCAAGCTTTGATATCTCCCTGACCGCCTGCATATCGGTGTTGTCGGTGGGAGTCATTATAAAGCTTGCCTTTTCAAACAGGTTATCCACCGAATATTCAAAGCCCGAAAACTCTCTGCCCGCCATAGGGTGACAGCCCACAAACCGCACTCCGCAGTCTGCAAGGGGCTTTTCCACCGCCTTGACTATCTCGCCCTTGATTCCGCAGGTGTCGATAACAATTCCGCCCTTTTTGAAGCGGTTTTTATTTTCAAGAATAAAATCAATAGTCTGCTGAGGATAAAGGCTGACTATGACAACATCGCACCGCTCCAGTTCATCGGCAGTAATTGCGCTGTCGATAGCTTCCTGAGCCAGGGCGGCGGTAACGGTCGCCTGATTTATGTCAAGTCCGCAGCATATCTCATGTGTATTTTTTTTGATAGCCTTGGCAAGCGAACCGCCTATAAGACCAAGACCCACAATTCCGATTTTCATTTTGTACCTCCGTAAACGCTTTTGCACTTTTGTGTATTAAATTATAGCACTATTATACAGTGTTGTCAATAGCAAAACAAATGACCCTGAGCCTGCGGTTGTAGGATTACAATAGAAGCGTTACAAAAATTAATAAAAAAGAGTAGCGGAAAA
>JBJERD010000347.1:0-6979 GCA_051882095.1 Oscillospiraceae bacterium | reverse complement strand
CAGTCCACCGGACTGTTTTGAAATTCACCCCTTTCGGAGCTCCCTACGGTTAGGGAGTTTCGCTCACTGCGGTGAGCGACAAGGTGGACTCTGTCCCCCTTGACCCTAAACTTTGATTTTTGTCATTTTTTCGACAAGGCGACATCGCTTTACGCAGACTTGTGGCTATCATTATTCTTTCCTCTGCACACCGCAAGCGAGACAAGGCAATATGTCAATGCGCCCAGCACGCCCGAGATAATATCTCCCATTGTATTATTGTTTCCGCCCTGCATATTGGCTTTTATCAGATTATCCGCCGTGAACTCGTATATCTCCCAGAAGCCTGCGCATGATGCGGAAAAGAAAAACGAAAACAACAGCTTTACGGCATGGTCGTCTTTCATGCTTCGCTTTTTGAACAGATAGCTTATCAGTATCATGCCTGCCTCGGCGAGAAGTATTCCGCTGAGGTAGTGAACAAACTTATCGTAAAAGCCCACATATCGGTATAAATTTATCACCGAACCCAGAGCGGCGGCAAAAATGTCGAACATCATCGCCAGCAGATAAAACCGCACGGGAAAGATCCATGCGGCAGCGCTGATGACCAATACCGAAGCAAATGCGCCCGTTATCTTCATGCCGGTGGTCTTCAATGGCGTAATATTCACGATCAGCACGCACAGAGCGGTAATGCAAAGCGCCGCTGCCGAGGCGGACAGCTTGATCCGTGTTTCTTTTGTTTTCATAGTTGGTCTCCTTTTTGAAAATTATCTCTTTTCTATTGCAGCTTGCTTACTATGATTATTGCTGCGCCCAGTATGGTAAGTACCGCTCCCGTTGCACGGTTCAGCGTTTTAGGCGACGCCTTATTTGCGAATTTAGCCGCTATCCTCGCCCATAGAAGTGTAGACAGCACACAGAATATAAGCGTTGCAGGGTCGGGAAGGTCGCCGATAGCAAAGTGTGAGACTGCTCCCGTAAGCGCAGTAAAGGTCATAATAAACACGCTTGTGCCCACCGCCGTTTTAAGCTCATATCCCAAAACGGAAGTGAGTATGAGAAGCATCATCATTCCTCCGCCTGCTCCCACAAATCCGCAAATAAGACCTATGACCGTTCCGCAGGCTACCGATTGGACAAATCGTTTTTTGGCAGAAGCCGCCTGCATATTTTCTTTTGTTGTCATGACGGGCTTAACAAGGAATTTAATTCCCAGCAGCAGGGTCATTGCCATAGAAAACGAGCCCATGGTGGTCTGAGGCAGCAGACTAGCCAGCAGACTTCCCACAAGTGTGAAGACCAGCACGGTAAACATCATTACCAGACCGTTATTTACATCCAGATTTTTATTTTTATAATAAGTATACGCCGAAACACCGCTGGCAAGAACGTCGCTGGCAAGAGCTATTCCCACCGCCTGATAAGCAGGCACTCCGAGAAAAGCGATAAGCATAGGACTTATGACTGCCGCTGCGCTCATTCCTGCAAAGCCTGTTCCCAGACCTGCGCCTATTCCTGCAACAAAGCAGATAATAAATTTAAACAATCCGATCTCTCCTTATATTATCAGAATTTTTCTGTTTATTATGTTCTGCACTCGGCAAAATGATTTAAGGCACTGCCGTAAAACTATTGCATACGGCGGTGCCTTAATTATATCACGATAATTGATAAATTTCAACTATTGTTTTTTAATAATATATGAGCGTTATTTCGGTTTAATATAATTATACAAAATTCATATATTTATATCAACTGTCCAAAAAAAGTTACCACAAACAAAAAGAAGTATGTTATACTAAAGTCACGATAAACAAACAACGAAACGGAGGTGCTTATATAATGGGAATCATTGCTGGAATAGTGCTTTGGATACTCTTAGGCTGCGAGCTGTAAGCAGGCGGAAATTCAAAAGAAAATGATGTGAAAAGGAGGTGCATTAATGCCACGGGTAACCAGAGGTTATCAGCATAAAGATTTCTCTTATCTTTTGACAAAGCCTGAAATTCACAACAATGAATGTACAGCTGTTATTACAATTGAAGAGCCGAAAATAACAAATAATATCTCAGATGAGGAAAAACTGCGCAGGCGGCGTTCAAGTCTGCTTGACAACAGAAAATTGAAATATGTTATAGATAAACGTTTGGAATATCTTCACGACAAAAGCTGTAAGAAAGTCAAAAGTATTGACGACCAATATTTTGACATGACAGAGGAATTGGTTCCCGATATGGCTTTATGTAAAACGTGCTGCCGTGCTGCATGGATACGGAGCGGCATCGGCGACGATGCCAAAAGGATGTCGGCATATATACGATTCTTTCAGAAATGCAAAGTGTCAAATCCAACACTGAAAAAACTGATGCTGGATTATAATGCACAGCTTCACATTGAGGATATCAATACAATGTCTGTCAAGATAAACGAAGACACTTGGCAGATACATATTGATAGCGAAGGGTCTCTTCAGCTTTATCATAACAACTATATAGTTGCAAGAGATGGCTCCCGTATATTTACTCAGGGATTTCACAATCAAAAACTGCATGGCGAAAAAACTTTTGCCTGTCTCATTAAATACGCTCATGAATATTCATGGGAAAAACACTTGGATTATCAAAAAGCCAAAACAGCTGCCGAAACTGTTGAAAACATCAGCGTTGAAAAGCCTGTCGAACATCCGACAAAACAGCTTTCTATCGCTGAGAGATTTGTCAACTGTGTATACTCTGTTTTTCACAAACTGCTTAAAAGATAATATGACATATCCCCTTAAAAAAGGCGGCAGGACAAAATATCCTGCCGCCTTGTCTTTTACTTAAAAATCAATTTTCTCTGCGATATAAGCTTCAAGCTCGTCGATCTTGATTCTTTCCTGCTCCATTGTGTCACGGTCACGGACTGTTACGCAGCCGTCCTCAAGGGAGTCAAAATCGAATGTGATGCAAAGAGGAGTACCGATCTCGTCCTGACGGCGGTATCTCTTTCCGATAGCGCCTGCCTCGTCATACTCCACTGCAAACTTCTTGGCAAGCTTTGTATAAAGCTCGATTGCAGGCTCTTTCAGCTTCTTCACAAGCGGAAGAACGCAAGCCTTAACAGGTGCGAGAGCCGGATGCAGTCTCATAACCGTTCTTGTATCGTTCTTTTCGGCGTCGATAACTTCTTCGTCGTAAGCCTCGGTCACGATAGAAAGGAACAGTCTTTCAACGCCCAGCGACGGCTCGATAACGTAAGGGATATACTTTGAATTATCCTCGGGGTCGAAATATTCAAGGCTCTTTCCGCTGTGGTTCTGATGCTGAGTAAGGTCGTAATCTGTTCTGTCTGCGATACCCCAAAGCTCGCCCCAGCCGAATGGGAACAGGTACTCGAAGTCTGTTGTAGCCTTTGAATAGAAGCAAAGCTCCTCAGGGTCGTGGTCACGAAGTCTGAGATTTTCCTCCTTGATGCCAAGGTTAAGCAGGAAGTCCTTGCAATATCCTCTCCAATACTGGAACCATTCAAGGTCTGTACCGGGCTTACAGAAGAACTCAAGCTCCATCTGCTCGAACTCTCTTACACGGAAAATAAAGTTACCGGGAGTGATCTCGTTTCTGAACGACTTACCGATCTGACCAACGCCGAAAGGCACTTTCTTTCTTGAAGTTCTCTGGATATTAGCGAAGTTTACGAAGATACCCTGAGCGGTCTCGGGGCGGAGATAAAGCTCCGACTTAGAATCCTCGGTAACGCCCTGGAAGGTTTTGAACATCAGGTTAAACTGTCTGATATCGGTAAAATCCTGCTCGCCGCACTGGGGGCACTTAATACCCTTTTCACGGATATAGTCCATCATCTGCTGATTTGTCCAGCCTGCGACGTTAGTGCCGTCGAAATCCTCGATAAGGTTATCTGCTCTATGTCTGGTCTTACAAGCCTTACAATCCATAAGCGGATCGGAGAAGCCGCCCAAATGACCTGAAGCCACCCATGTTTCGGGGTTCATAAGTATAGCGGAATCAAGTCCAACGTTATAAGGTGTTTCCTGTACGAACTTTTTCCACCATGCCTTTTTGATATTATTTTTCAGCTCCACTCCCAAAGGACCGTAATCCCATGTATTAGCAAGTCCGCCGTAGATCTCACTTCCGGAATAAACGAATCCTCTGTTTTTACAGAGAGCCACAATTTTATCCATTGTTTTTTCTGTATTCTTCATCTTTTTATTCTCCTTATAATAAAATACTATCATTAATATTGTATACCAAACTCCCCCTGTTGTCAACCCTTTTTTAGCTGTGGCTGAGCTTGATTTTTTTGCGGTGGTACTGCTTGGTTTGACTTATTCTCAGTTTATGCCTGCGCATTTTTTCGCCCCTTGGGTTTGATTTTGGGACGGAAAATTCGCTCGTCTTCTGCGAAGACTCGCTCTTTTCCTGTTTTGTGTGGGTGGATAGGTTTTTCGGCACTGCGGTTTTTGTGCTATTATGTTTTTTTTGATAGGCGCTGGTTTATGGTTCTATTTTTCTATTGCGCAGTGCCTTGTCGGCTGCGCCGAATGGGACTCTGTCCCATACCCTGCTTAGGGCTCCTCGCCCTAAGAACCTCGGCAGGGCTAACGCCGCCCTGCACCGGCGAGTTTTTACGACGCTTTGTGTAACCTCTTACAAGCTACCCGGAATATATTATATCATACCGTTTCTAAACTTCTTTCTTGAAAGGATCTTCGCTTATGAACGGAATTTTAATGGCTCTGGGCGGAACAGGCTTTACTTTCGCTCTCACCGCTCTCGGTGCTGCTATGGTTTTCTTCTTCAAAAAGGACACCTCCTCCGACAGCGTTCAGCGCATTTTCTTAGGCTTTGCCGCAGGAGTTATGATCGCCGCTTCGGTATGGTCTTTACTTATCCCTTCTATCGAAAAATCCGAAGAGCTTGGTCTCATCGGCTGGGTTCCTGCTTCGGGCGGCTTTATTGCAGGCGTTTTATTCCTCATGGCTCTCGACAAGCTTCTGCCCTTCTTCCACCCCGGTCTTGACCGCTCCGACGGTGTGAAAAAAGGATTAAAACGCACGGCTATGCTTGTTTTTGCGGTCACTCTTCACAACATTCCCGAGGGAATGGCGGTAGGTCTTGCCTTTGCTCTTGCCGCAGGCAATGAAAACGCCGAGCTTTTCGCTGCCGCAGTTGCTCTTGCTGTAGGCATCGGTATTCAGAACTTCCCCGAAGGTGCGGCGATAGCTCTTCCTCTCAGGCAGGAGGGCATGAGCAGGACAAAGGCTTTTCTCTGCGGAACTCTTTCGGGTATTGTGGAGCCTGTTTTCGGCATGATGACCGTACTGATCGCAGGTCAGATAACTGTTCTGCTGCCATGGCTTCTTGCTTTTGCGGCAGGTGCAATGCTTTATGTTGTTGTGGAGGAGCTTATCCCCGAAGCTCATCTTGGCGCAGGTCATCTTGGCACATTCGGAGTAATGGCAGGCTTTCTCATAATGATGATACTTGACGTTGCGCTTGGGTAACAAAAAATCCGGACGGATATCGCCGTCCGGATTTTGTTTTATATAATATTCGTTATCAGATCTGTGCCGAATAGTTTGGAGCTTCCTTAGTGATGTAAATATCGTGAGGATGCGACTCTTTAAGTCCTGCGCCTGTGATCTTTACAAACTTAGCTGTCTCGTGCAGCGTCTGGATATCGGGACAACCGCAATAGCCCATACCTGAACGGATACCGCCAACCAGCTGGAAGATAGTATCGGAAACTGCGCCCTTGAAAGGTACACGACCCTCAACGCCTTCGGGAACAAGCTTTCTTGCGCCCTCCTGGAAGTATCTGTCCTTAGAGCCGCACTGCATAGCTGCAAGCGAACCCATTCCTCTGTACACCTTGAATGAGCGTCCCTGATAGATCTCCATTTCTCCGGGAGCTTCCTCGCAGCCTGCAAGGAGCGAGCCGAGCATTACTACGTTTGCGCCTGCTGCAAGAGCCTTTACGATATCGCCCGAGTACTTGATACCGCCGTCTGCGATAACGGGGATATTGTGCTTTGCAGCTGCACGGGCAACGTCATAGACCGCTGTGATCTGCGGAACGCCGATACCTGCAACAACTCTTGTTGTACAGATAGAGCCGGGTCCTATGCCGACCTTAAGAGCGTCTGCGCCTGCTGCGATAAGAGCCTCTGCAGCCTCGGCTGTAGCGATATTTCCTGCGATAACAGGGATATGCGGAAATGCTTCCTTGACCTTTTTCAGACAAGTAATGATATTCTTTGAATGACCATGAGCAGAATCGAGTACGAGCACGTCCACCTGAGCGTCGATAAGAGCCTTTGCTCTGTCGAGAACGTCGGCAGTTACGCCGATAGCTGCGCCGCAGAGAAGTCTGCCGTTTTTATCTCTTGAAGAATTAGGATACTGAACAGCCTTTTCGATATCCTTGATAGTGATAAGACCCTTGAGCATACCCTCGTCATCAACGAGAGGAAGCTTTTCGATCTTGTGCTTCATAAGTATCTTCTGAGCCTGTTCAAGATCTGTATTTACAGGAGCTGTAACAAGGTTTTCCTTAGTCATAACGTCGGCGATCTTAATGCTGAAATCAGAAATAAATCTCAGGTCACGGTTAGTAAGGATACCTACCAGCTTGCCCTTTTCGTCAACGACAGGCACGCCTGAGATCTTATATTTGCCCATGAGCTCATCAGCCTCGGCAACTGTTCTGTCACCTGTAAGTGAGAAAGGATTTACGATTACGCCGTTTTCGGAACGCTTTACCTTATCCACCTCTTCAACCTGCTGCTCGATAGACATATTCTTATGAATGATACCTATACCGCCCTCTCTTGCGATAGCGATAGCCATTTTTGATTCGGTAACTGTGTCCATAGCGGAAGTCATAATAGGAGTATTAAGCATAATATCTCCCGCAAGTCTTGTTTTCAGATTGATCATATTAGGGGTAACATCCGACTCTGCCGGGATAAGAAGAACGTCGTCAAAAGTCA
>JBJERD010000346.1:0-6984 GCA_051882095.1 Oscillospiraceae bacterium | reverse complement strand
CTGTCTGTGAAATAAAAACAGAAAGATTGCAAGCAGTGCGGCAAAAATCACAACTGCATAGGATAGCTTATATACTCCCGAAGTTCTGTAGCGTCCCAAAATATCGCCCCCTTTTGCTTATAATATACAAAAATCAGCGATATGGTTAATAAATAAAATCGGATAACCGCAAAACCGATTTTACACGGTTTGCAGATTATCCGAAATAATTATTATTTAGCAGAAACAGCTTCCTTAGCAGTTTTTACAATGTTCTCAGCACACAGACCGAATTTTTTCAGCAGTTCTGTAGCAGGACCGGAATATCCGAATTCATCGTTAACACCGATCTTAATAACCTTGGTAGGAAGCTTTGCGGAAAGAACATCGCTTACGGCAGAACCCAGACCGCCAATAACGCTGTGTTCTTCAACGGTGAGTACAAGACCTGTATTCTTTGCAGCCTCAACTATGATATCCTCATCAATGGGCTTGATAGTGTGAATGTTGATAACAGTTGCCTCAATTCCCTGCTCAGCAAGAGCCTTTGCTGCTTCGATAGCTTCCGAGACCATAAGACCTGTTGCAACGATAGCAATATCCTTTCCGTCACGAAGCTTTATTCCCTTGCCAAGCTCAAACTTGTAAGTTTCTTTATCATTGAAAACGGGAGCGGCAAGTCTGCCAAATCTCATATAAACAGGTCCGTTGTGAAGAATAGCAGCCTCTACAGCAGCCTTTGCTTCTACATCGTCCGCCGGATTGATGATAGTCATTCCCGGAATAGTTCTCATCAAAGCAATATCTTCGTTGCACTGATGAGTTGCACCGTCTTCTCCTACAGAAATACCGGCATGTGTAGCTCCGATCTTTACATTAAGGTGAGGATATCCGATAGAGTTACGAACTATTTCAAATGCTCTGCCTGCTGCAAACATTGCAAATGTTGAAGCAAACGGTATCTTGCCTGTAGCTGCCAGTCCGGCTGCAACACCCATCATATTGGCTTCAGCAATTCCGCAGTCAAAAAATCTATCGGGGAACTTCTTCTTGAAAATGCCTGTTTTTGTTGCCGCAGCAAGATCGGCGTCAAGAACGTAGAGATTTTCGTATTTATCGCCCAGCTCGGCAAGAGCCTCACCATAGCTTTCTCTGGTCGCTTTTTTAATTACATCTGCCATAATTTAGCCCTCCAATTCTTTCAGTTTCTCGCTCAGTTCGGCAACAGCCTGTTCGTACTCCTCAGCGTTGGGAGCCTTACCATGCCAGCCAACCTGATTTTCCATGAACGAAACGCCTTTGCCCTTAACGCTCTTCTGAATAATAACAACAGGCTGCTCTGAGATCTTTTCAGCTTCGTCAAACGCTTTTTCAAGAGCGTCGAAATCGTGAGCGTCAACTTCAATAGCGTGCCAGCCGAATGCTTCAAACTTTTCTTTTATCGGATAAGGAGACATAACGTCCTGAATCTTTCCGTCGATCTGCAAGCCGTTGTTATCAACAATAGCAACAAGATTGTCAAGATTGTAATGAGCAGCGAACATAGCAGCTTCCCAAACCTGTCCTTCTTCGATCTCACCATCGCCGAGAACAGCATATACTTTGTAAGTGCTGCCTGATATCTTACCTGACAAAGCCATACCGCAGGCAGCAGAAATTCCCTGCCCCAGCGAACCTGATGACATATCTACACCTGGAATATGGATGCAAGGGTGTCCCTGCAGCAAAGCGCCTATGTGTCTGAGACTTTTAAGCTCGGATTTATCAAAAAATCCTCTTTCAGCAAGCACTGAGTAAAGAGCAGGAGCAGTGTGACCTTTTGAAAGCACCAGTCTGTCACGCTCAGCTTCGTCGGGATCGTTCGGATAAACGTTCATCTTGGCGAAATACAGATAAGTGAGCAGATCTGCAATAGAAAGAGAACCGCCCGGGTGACCCGATTTCGCATTGAAAACACCCTCGATGATTCCGAGGCGAACCTTGCAGGCTGTGATTTCAAGCTGTTTTTTGATAGTTGCGTCCATACAATAAACCTCCAATATTTAATTATTTTATCTGCGAATATATGTATTCTACTACTGCGGCGATAGCGTCCTCTTCGCAGGAAACGTCGAGGACTATATCGGCAGCTTTTTTTACGTCATCAGTTGCATTTGAAGGACAAATTCCAACATCTGCATATTCTATCATTTCCAGATCGTTATTATAATCGCCAACAGCCACAAAAGTATAATCTTCCATATGACAAGCTGACCTCATTATGCTGAGAGCCGAGCCCTTGGAAATGTTCTGAGGGAGCATTTCATAATACTGGGGCGATGATATAACAAAGTCAACGCCTCCGAAATCGCCTGCTTCAACATATTTTATCAAATTGCATATCTTTGACGGCTCCTGAGCGAACAAAACCTTGTACCAGTTATCTGGGATCTCGTCCACACTGCAAATAACAGGCTCTACCTTGCAAATTCCACAATGTTCGTTTTCCATAGCGGTCATCTGCGGAACATAAACTCCATCAAGCACAAGAGCTTCACATCCAACGGTGGGATTGTTTTCCAATATAATCTTTGTAAAGTCTCTTGCCTTTTCAGGCAAATAAACGTCATATATCTGCTTGCTGTTGTTTATATCATAAACCATTCCGCCGTTACACATGATTATAGGACAGTTTACCGAAAAATCTCCGAAATACTGCCGTGAAGCCTGAAGTGATCGACCTGTGGCAATTGAAAACTTACCGCCGTCCTTCTGAAAACGTTCAACAGCGTCAATATTTTTTCTGCTTGGAACTTTGCTCGCAGGAAGAAATGTGCCGTCCATATCAGTTATCAGCAGAACTTTACTTATATCTTCAAACATAAAAAAATCCTTTCTATGCTTTTAGCTTATTAAGAATCTTAATAAAATAATCAGGCAGCTCGCTGTCAAATTCCATATACTCTTTAGTTGTCGGGTGAATAAATCCGATCTTTTTGGCGTGCAAGCACTGCCCTTCCAACCCTTTGAATGGTTTTCCGTAAACTTCGTCTCCAAGAACCGGATGCCCTATATATGCAGAGTGCACCCTGATCTGATGTGTTCTGCCTGTTTCCAAACGGAATTTCAGCATTGAATACTGTCCGAATTCGTCTATGACCTGATAATGAGTAACAGCGTGCTTTGAATTTAACTCGGTTACGCACATCTTTTTACGGTCATATTTACTTCTTCCGATAGGTGCGTCAACTGTACCCGACTTTTCTTTGAATCTTCCGCAGTTGATCGCCTGATATTCTCGTGTAAAGCTGTGCTCCTTTATTTGCTCAGCTAGAAAATTGTGAGCAGCGTCGTTTTTTGCAACGATTAGAAGTCCGCTTGTAAGCTTATCGATCCTGTGAACAATACCCGGACGTATAACGCCATTGATACTTGAAAGCCTGCCCTTGCAATGATAAAGAAGCGCATTGACTAACGTTCCGTCGGGATTTCCTGCTGCCGGGTGCACCACCATGCCTTTTGGCTTATTTACGACCAGCATATCGTCGTCTTCATACACGATTTCTATCGGAATATTCTGAGGCTTGACATCAAGGAACTGAGGCTCTGGAATTGAAACAACAGCGTTTTCTCCGCCTTTAAGCTTATAATTCTTATTTACCAACCTTCCGTCTATAAGCACATCTCCGCTTTCAATAAGCTTTTGCACAGCGTTTCTGGTAAGCTCGGAAAACTGTTCGCTCAGCCATTTATCAAGTCTTGACCCTTTACAATCTTCAGATACGACCAATTCAAGCTTGTTCATCGCTTTTTTCCTCAACAGGCGCTTTCTCTGCGGATTTTTTCTTTTTGTTTTGCATTTCTTCAATTACGATGATGTAAATACAGAACAAAACAGCGCCGACAACAACACATATATCGGCAAAATTGAATACAGGAAAATCCACCGGCTCAAAAAAGATATAATCCACAACCTTTTTAATTCTGATTCGGTCAATGAGATTTCCTAAACCGCCTGCTATTATCATAGACAATGAAATAAGCTGCAGCTTGCTTTCTTTTCGCTTTCTGAACATATAAAACAAAGCGCCGGCAATTACAATCAGAGGCAGCCCGATAAGAAACCATGTCTTACCTGCCATCAAGCTCCAGGCTGCGCCTTCATTAGTTATATGCGTAAGACTGAAAATATCATGAGAGCCGAATTTAATGACCTTTATGATCTCTCCGAAGTCGATATTCTTCACAACCAAGAACTTCAGAAGCTGGTCAATTGCGGTCAGAACAATTATAAGAGCAATTGATACTATAAACATTTAGCCTCGTTTCTCCGCATTACTGCGGAATTTGACATAACTGCCTTAAGGCTCTGCAAATACAGAGCCTTAAGCAAAATATATTATTCAATAACCTTGCAGCATCTCTCGCAAAGAGTCGGGTGCTCAGCATTTTTGCCTACTGAATCATCATATGACCAGCATCTTTCACACTTCTCGCCGCCTGCCTTGGAAACCGTAAAGGAAATACCCTCAACGTCACCCTTATACTCTCCGTTTTCAGAACCTTTGAATACTTCTACTCTGGAAACGATGAGAAGCGTAGGCAACTCGTTAGCTATTGCGCTAATTGCATCAAATTTATCATCTGCATAGATGTGAACATCTGCTTCGAGAGCAGCGCCGATCACCTTGTCGGTACGCTTGATCTCAAGGGCTTTCTTAGCGTCATTACGAATATCAGCAATAAGATTCCACTTTTCAGAAAATTCTGACGTTGCTGTAAGACCGCTCTTCTCAGGCATATCGTTAAGGAAGATGCTCTCAGCATTGTCCGCAGCTGAATGAGGCATATATGACCAGATCTCATCTGCTGTAAACGAAAGAATAGGAGCAACAAGTCTTGCAATTGCCGACAGGATTCTGTAAATAGTTGTCTGAGCAGCTCTTCTTGCTACTGAATCAGGCTTTTCACAATAAAGTCTGTCTTTAAGAATGTCAAGATAGAAGTTTGACATATCAATGACACAGAAATTATGGATAGCATGGAATACAATGTGATAATCAAAAGCTTCATATGCAGCATTTACCTTGTCGATAAGCTCATCAAGCTTAAGTAGAGCCCATTTGTCTATCTCAAACAGCTGATCGTCTGAAACAGCGTCCTTATCAATATCAAATCCGCCCTTGTTTGAAAGATTTCCAAGAATATATCTTGCAGTATTGCGTATCTTTTTATATGCATCTGAAAGCTGTGCAAGAATATCCTTTGAAATTCTGATATCCGAATGGTAATCAGAGGAAGCTACCCACAGTCTGAGTATATCAGCTCCGTACTTATCGGTAATCTCCTTAGGCTCTATTCCGTTGCCAAGGGATTTATGCATTGTCTTGCCCTGACCGTCAACTACCCAGCCGTGTGTGCAGACATTCTTATACGGCGCTCTGCCGTTGCAAACAACTGATGTGAGCAATGAAGACTGGAACCAGCCTCTGTACTGGTCTGCACCTTCAAGATAAAGGTCAGCAGGCGAATGAAGATTTTCACGCTCGTCAAGCACAGCAGTATGTGTTACACCGCTGTCAAACCAAACGTCCATGATATCCATTTCTTTAGTGAACTCACTGCATCCGCACTCGCACTTAACGTTTGCTGGAATAAATTCGGAAAGCTCACGAGTATACCATGCGTCTGAGCCTTCTTTTCTGAAAAGCTCAGAAATAGCATTGATAGTCTCCTCATTGACAATAGGCTTACCGCAGTCCTTACAGTAAATGATCGGAATAGGAACGCCCCATGTTCTCTGACGAGAAATACACCAGTCTGAACGGTCACGAACCATTCCCTTGATTCTTTCTTCGCCCCAGCCTGGGATCCAGTTTACATCTTCGATAGCTTTAATTGCTTCGTCCTTGAATCCATTTACAGAACAGAACCACTGCTCTGTTGCTCTGAAAAGGATAGGCGATTTACATCTCCAGCAATGAGGGTACTGATGGACGATTTTTTCTGTAGCAAACATTGCGCCTGTTTCAACAAGGTGCTTTGCAATGACCTTATTAGCCTCATCAGTCGAAAGACCTGCAAACATACCTGACTCTTCAGTAAGAACGCCTTTACCGTCTACTCCTACTACTATACCGATATCGTCGTAGTTTTTACATACCTCAAAGTCGTCAACACCGTATCCCGGAGCAGTATGAACGCAGCCTGTACCGCTTTCAAGCGTAACATGAGAACCAATGATGATAGGTGAAGGTCTGCCCATGAAAGGATGATCTGTTTTGCAGCCTTCAAGCTCAGCGCCTGTGAACTTTCCAACAGTTTCATACTGGTCGATTCCTGCTTTTCTCATTGTTTCGGGAACAAGATACTCAGCCATTACATAGTTCTCGCCGTTAGCCTTAACGATCGTATAATCATAATCGGGACCAAGACAAATAGCAAGGTTGCCGGGGAGCGTCCATGTCGTTGTTGTCCAGATAACGAAATAGGTTTTATCAAGGTCAACGCCAAGAGCTGTGAACAAGCCCTTATCATCAGTCACCTTGAATTTAACATAAATTGAATGACAAGGATCGTCTGAATATTCGATTTCTGCTTCTGCAAGAGCCGTCTGGCACTCGGGGCACCAATAAACAGGTTTTAAACCTTTATAGATATATCCCTTTTTAGCCATTTCACCGAATACCTTTACCTGTCTGGCTTCAAATTCAGGCTTGAGGGTAAGGTAAGGATCGTCGAAATCTCCCAGAACGCCAAGTCTCTTGAACTGCTGCTTCTGATTTTCAACAAATGAAAGAGCAAAGTCTTTACAATGCTTTCTAAGCTCAATAGGAGGGATAGCACCGTTTTCAACACCGATTGCTTTCATTGCCTTAAGCTCGATAGGCAGACCGTGAGTATCCCAACCGGGAACGTATGGAGAGCAATAGCCGCTCATATTTTTATATTTTACTATAATATCTTTCAGAACTTTATTGAGTGCAGTTCCAAGATGAATATCACCGTTTGCATACGGAGGTCCGT
>JBJERD010000345.1:0-7157 GCA_051882095.1 Oscillospiraceae bacterium | reverse complement strand
AGCTTACCCTTTCAAGACTTCTGTTTTGCGTTATGAAAAAGCTGACGGGGAAAGAGGCTAAATGGGGTATCCTGACAGGTATCCGACCTGTTAAAAGGGTCAACAGCTTTATTTCGCAGGGAATGTCAAAAGATGAGATATACGGCGTTTTGCAGTCGGAATATCTTGTGAGCCGTGACAAATGCGATATTGCCTATATGACAGCACAGACACAGGAAAAGATAATCGGTGAGCTTAAAGACAACTCGTTCAGCCTGTATGTTTCCATACCTTTTTGTCCCACCAGATGCTCATACTGTTCATTTGTGTCGCAGGCTGTTGACGGCTGCGAAAAGCTTATACCCGAATATGTAGACAAGCTTTGTGAGGAGATACGATTTACAGCAAGATTAGTACAAAAAATCGGATTCAAACTTGAAACAGTATATTTTGGCGGAGGCACGCCCACAACTCTTGAAGCCGGGCAGCTGGGCATGATAATGGATACCATATCGGACAGCTTTGATATGAGCGGAGTTCGTGAATATACCGTTGAGGCAGGAAGAGCCGATACTATCACGGAGGAAAAGCTGCTTGTATTAAAAGAAAAAGGCTGCACAAGGATATCGGTAAACCCACAAACGCTTAACGATGAAGTTCTGAAAGCTATCGGCAGACGGCATACTGCTCAGCAGTTTTTTGACAGCTACAGGCTGGCAAGGAGCGTAGGTTTTGAGTCTATAAACACCGATATCATAGCGGGACTGCCAACGGATACCGTGGAGAGTTTCAAAGAGACAATTGACGGTCTGATAGAACTGGCGCCCGAAAATATCACGGTGCATACTTTGTCGATAAAGCGTGCGGCAAGGCTTAATCATTCTGAAGACAAAAATCAGGTACTGAAAAATCCTGCCAGTGAAATGGTGGATTATGCAAGCAAAAGGCTGCTTGAAAGCGGATATAAGCCTTATTATCTTTACAGACAAAAAAATATGCTTGAAAATCTTGAAAACATAGGCTGGTCAAAAGAGGGGCATGAGAGCCTTTACAACATATACATTATGGAAGAGATCCAGACTATCCTTGCGATGGGAGCAGGCGCTTCAACAAAGCTGGTCGATTTGAACGGACATAGACTGGAGAGAGTTTTCAACTATAAGCACCCTCTTGAATACAACAAGCATTTTGACATTATGCTTTCAAAGAAGGATGAGATCGGGGAGTTTTATGCTGAACAAAAATGAATTGATAACTTTAGAAATAACAGGCATGACTAACGAAGGCAACGGAGTGGGCAGATACAATGGGATAGCCGTGTTCGTGCCGCTTACGGCTGTGGGTGACGTTATTGAATGTAAGATAGTAAAAGTACACAAAAGCTTTTGCTACGGAATTATCATGCGGCTGATAACGCCGTCTCCAAACCGTATTGAGCCTGACTGCAGAGTGTTCTCACGCTGCGGCGGCTGTGCGTTCCGCCATTTTTCATATGATGAGGAGCTGAGGATAAAACAGGGTTTTGTTGAAGATTCATTCAGGCGCATAGGCAAGTTGGATCCGGAATTTGAGCCGATAGCGGGTGGTGAGATCACTGACTATTACCGTAATAAGGCTCAGTATCCTGTAGCAGAGCAGGACGGTAAAATCATCTGCGGATTTTATTCAAGGCGTTCTCACAGAGTAGTTGAGTGTACAGACTGCAAATTACAGCCGAAGGTATTTAGTGAGATCATTAGCGATATACTGGATTACGCCAACAATAATTCCATAACAGCATATGACGAATTGTCACACAGAGGACTTCTGAGGCACATTTATATTCGCAGAGGGGAACACAGCGGAGAAATAATGGTCTGCTTTGTGGTGACGTCTATAAAAAGCGGTGAAATATTTATTCCGCTGGCTGAGATGCTTGCAGAAAAGTTCTCCGACATAAAAAGCGTGGTACTTAACGAAAATTCCAAGAATACGAATGTTATTCTTGGCAGCAGGCTCAGGACTATTTACGGAAGTGACACTATTACCGACATCATGTGCGGAAACAAGATAGAGATATCGCCGCTTTCATTCTATCAGGTCAACACGCTTCAGGCTGAAAGACTTTACAAGATAGCGGAGGACTATGTCGGGCTGCAAGGCGGAGAGCTTCTTCTCGACCTTTACTGCGGAGCGGGAACTATAGGTCTTTCAATGGCAGGCAAGGTAAAAAAAGTCATAGGCGTTGAGATAGTAGCTCCTGCAATCGAAAACGCAAAGCGCAATGCGGAGAGAAACGGCATAAAAAATGCGGAATTTATTTGCGGCGACGCAGGAAAGATCACTGAGATACTGTATGGCAGGGGAGAACGTCCCGAAGTGATCATAGCCGATCCTGCAAGAAAGGGCTGCACTTCTGACGCTCTTGAATACATGGCTAAAATGCTGCCTGACAGGATAGTTATGATTTCCTGCAATCACGCAACTGCGGCAAGAGACTGTGCTATTCTCGAAACGCTTGGCTACAGGACTGTTAAATGCAGGGCGGTCGATCTGTTTCCTAGGTCTACGCACGTTGAATGCGTAGTATTAATGACCCGAATTACTGCCTGAACTGATAAATAGCCCGAATAAAAACTCCTCATCATCGGCTATCTTGCGATGATGAGGAGTTTTTTCATGTCACAATTACACAATTATCACTTGACTATTTGTGCAACATGAACATAAGCAGGATTAGGTAAATTTACTGCTTTTGAAGTTGTGCCGAATTATTGTTATCTCTGTTGACTTTTTAATCTTTTCGGGTTATAATTCAATTAGAAATGTAGGTGTTGTGGAATTACCATATGTTGTTTTGCAGATGATTGGAGGTATTGCGTGAACTTTGCCAATAAATTAATGATGAACTTTGACGAAGACGCAGACAAACGTTTGTCCAGAATATGCCGTGCTTCAATGGTGTTAATGGCTGTTGTGATTCTACTGAATTATTTGCACATATTCAAGATCTCCAATGTCCTCTATCCTACATTGACAGCCTCGATCGTTATTCTGTTTGTTCCCACTATTATATACGATTTTCTGCATTTGCAGAGTAAATTATACAGATATTTTGTGATGACTCTCGTGGTTATTATGTCGGGTCTACTGTATTCAATACTATCATATCATGTTATTATAATGCTTGTATTTCCGGTCGTAGTTTCTTGCCTTTTCTGCGACAGAAACAGCGTAATATTTACTGTTGTGCTGGATATCCCTGTAATGGTCGCTGCACATCTTATGGCTTTTTATCTGAAAATTGTTCCCGATGAACCGCTGGTAACATTGAAAGGTGTAATTTTTTATGGCATACTTCCAAGAGTTATTGAGCTTCTTGCGGTTTCTTTCATTTGTCTAAGCGTTACAAGCAAACTGCAGCGGCTTATCAAAGAGCTTATTGATAAAAACAACGAGCTTTATGCCGATCAGCTGACTTTGATAGAATCAATTTCAGAGCTTGTGGAAGCGCAGAGCCGTGAAACAGGACAGCATATCAAGCGTGTTGCTGCTTATACAGAGCTTTTATGCAGGGCAATGGGCTTATCTGACGAGGAGATATGGAAGGTAAGCGTAGCCAGTATGATGCACGACGTTGGCAAGATCGGTATACCACAGGAAATACTTCATAAACCTGCCCGTCTCACATCTGAGGAATTTGAGGCGGTAAAAAAGCACGTTGATCACGGCTATGAAATTTTACATAATTCTCCCGGAGAAATAATGCAGATAGCTGCTGTCATTGCACAACAGCACCATGAGCGCTATGACGGAATGGGTTATCAGCATAAATTAAAAGGAGATCAGATCGATCTGTATGCCCGATGTGTGGCTATCGCTGACGTATTTGACGCATTGGTAAGCAAACGGTGCTATAAAGAGTCCTGGACGCCGGAAGCGGCACGGGCTGAGATATTAGCACAGAGCGGACATCAGTTTGATCCTGAGCTGACAAAGCTGTTTGACACTCATTTCGATGAATTTGTTGCAGTTATGAAACGTTTGCCTGATTGAGTAGTTTTGGAGTTGTTAATCAAAAGAATTTGTAAATTCGCTTCCTTGGATAGAAAGAGCGGTATATTTTTGCGATATAAGAAACGGGTCAGTTTTCTGACCTGTTTTTTGTTCGGTTGTATTGTTAGTTGATTGTATGAACTAAAAATGATTTAGAGACGGTGATGACATGTATAGAATAGAAATGCCTAAAAGTATTTTTGAAAGAATAAAAGCACGTCTTCCTGAGATATATCCTGATATTATGTTTAATTTAGTTGTATGCGATGATGCTTTAGAAAATTTGGGGTTTGTTAATGATGCTCCCTGTATTGTTGACTTTTATATCAATGAAGAACGATACGATGAGTTGCTTGATGATTTATTACAGTTTGAAGTAGATGCCTTTAATACTGTGGATGGATGTTATCCTGATAAAAACGATTCGCAGTATCAGGATTATCTTAAGTATGGTTGGATGTGGGATTGGTTTTTTCATGCAAGAAGAATTGAGTAATTAAAATATTTAGTGCCAATTGCTTCAAAGAAGATTTTAAGGGGAATATATAATAATGATAAATAAGACGTCATCGGAAATAATTCTTGAAACCGAAAGATTGATTCTTCGTGAAATGAATAAAAATGATTATAACGCTCTTTGTAGGATGCTGCAGGATGAGGAAGTAATGTATGCTTATGAACACGCTTTTTCTGATAAAGAAGCTATGGAGTGGCTTGAACGGCAGCTGTGCAGATACAAGCAGTATGGATTTGGATTGTGGGCTGTAATTCTCAAAGCTAACGGCGAGCTGATAGGGCAGTGCGGACTTACTATGCAGCCTTGCGGCGAAAGAGAAGTGCTTGAAGTGGGTTACATCTTTTGCAAGGAATACTGGAAAAACGGTTATGCGACCGAAGCTGCTGTAGCCTGCAAAGAATATGCATTTGACAAACTTAATGCAGACTGCGTTTGTTCTATAATTCGTGATAATAACATACCTTCGCAGAAGGTAGCTATAAGAAACGGCATGACTGTTACTGAGAAATTTGTAAAGCACTATTACGGTATGGATATGCCGCATTTTGTGTATTCTGTAAAAAGAGATAAGTAAGTTCCTTTTGCTTGACTTTATCATAGTATTATGATATAATATTTGTGTAAAATTTTATCAATTAATTATTTGATAATTCTCCGGAGTGTGATAGATTTGACATTCAGTTCGGTAGTTTTTTTATTTATTTTCTTGCCGATAACCTTTGTTTTGTATTGTATTTGCGCTAATGATACAGTGAGAAACGTTCTGCTGGTTGCAGCCAGTCTGATATTCTACGCTTTCGGAGAACCGATGGCTGTATTCATTATGATAATATCGGTCGTCTGCAATTATCTTCTTGGCAGAGCGGCAGCAGGTGAAAAACATGACAAGCTTGCAGTTGTTTCGGCTGTAATACTTAATATAGGGCTGCTTGTAGTCTTTAAATATCTCGGTTTTCTTACCGAAACATTTAATGCTGTGACTTCTTTGAATCTGCCAGTGCCGGAAATCCGTCTGCCTATAGGAATTTCTTTCTTTACGTTTCAAGGGCTCAGCTATGTTATTGATATATACAGGGATAAGAAAATGGTGCAGAAAAACTTTCTTTACGTTTTTCTATACATATCATTTTTCCCTCAGCTGATCGCCGGTCCTATAGTAAAATATCACGATATTGAAAGCCAGCTGAAAAAGAGAGAGTTTAATGCTGAACGTGTGTCAAGGGGTATCTGCCGTTTTATAGTGGGTCTTGGCAAAAAGGTTCTGATATCCAATCAGATGGGACTTGTTGCAGATATGGTCTATGGTGCTTCTGTTGACAGTCTCAGTTGTTTTTCTGCCTGGCTGGGAGCTGTGTGCTATATGTTTCAGATTTTCTTTGATTTTTCCGGCTACAGCGATATGGCTATCGGTCTTGGCTGTGTTTTCGGTTTTGATTTCAAAGAAAACTTCAACTATCCATTTGTTTCGGCAAGTATGCGTGAGTTCTGGCGCAGATGGCATATTTCGCTTTCTACATGGTTTAAAGAATATGTTTATATTCCGCTGGGAGGAAACAGAAAAGGCAAAGCAAGAGCTAATCTGAACCGCTCTATTGTATTCTTTCTCACAGGACTGTGGCATGGCGCTAACCTCACTTTTATAGTATGGGGTCTGCTGCACGGCGCTTTTCTCCTGCTTGAAGGTACAAGTATGATCCCTGCCGATAAAAAATGGTTCAAGCCCTTTGGACATATTTATTCGCTGTTTGTAACTCTGATTACTTTTGTGATTTTCCGTGCTGATAATTTGTCTCAGGGATTTGGCATAATTGCCGCTATGTTCAGCGGCGCATCGGGTGATCCGTCTGTTACCGCACAGATCGTATCCTGCCTTTCAGTATTATTTTTTGTTGCTTTGGCTTTCGCTGCGGTTCTGTCAACACCGGTTGTACCGTGGATAAAGGTCAAGATCGAAAATACCGCTGCTGCGCCTGCGGTAGAGTATACATCCTATTTCGTGACTTTGTGTATTTTTGCACTTTGCGTGTTGTCCCTTGTTTCAAGTGAATACAATCCGTTTATATATTTCAGATTTTGATGAAAGGGCGGTTAGATATGAAAAAGATAGCTATGATACTCTACAGCGCCGCTTTTTTCGGAATGTGCTGTATTCCTCTTGCAGCAATGCCGTTTGCAAAGGGATGCGGCGAAATTGAAAAAAAGACGCTTTCCGAAAAGCCTTCGGTGGTTGAGAACGGAAAGATCAATCCGGATTTTTCAGAAGAATTTGATAAGTGGTATAACGAAAGACTTCCTTTCAGAACACAGTTTCTGACAGCTGCTAATTTCATTAAAAGCGAGTGTTTACATTCACCTTCTGCTAATGTAATTACAGGCAGTGACGGTTGGCTTTTCTATGAAAGCACAGCTGACGATTTCATGGACACAGACCCTCTGACTGAGCAGCAGCTGAAAAGCATTGCGGTTACGCTTTCGCTGCTTCAGGAAAATGTAAACGGCAAGGGCGGAAGCTTTACTTTCGCAGCCATGCCTAATAAGAATACAGTTTATGGCGAATATATGCCCCAATGCTATAAGAGATCGGAAGAGAATGACCTCACAAGACTATACAGCGTACTTGACGGAT
>JBJERD010000344.1:0-7185 GCA_051882095.1 Oscillospiraceae bacterium | reverse complement strand
CTCAGCACCACCGAAAACTTTATGAAGCAGTTTTTTGTAGGTGTTTCGGGGCAGACCAGCGTTACCGCCGACGACGTAAAGGCATTTTTCATCTCGGCAGTAAAATGTATCGCCATAGCCTGCGGTCCGCTGCTGCTTATCGCAATGCTTTCGGCGGTGTTATCATCAATAGTTCAGACCAAGGGTCTTGTTAATTTCAAGTCTTTAAGACCCAAATTCAGCCGAATGAGCTTTCTGAGAGGAATAAAAAATCTCTTTTCGCTGAGAGGGCTGATGGAGCTTTTAAAGGCTGTTATAAAAATAATCATCCTGTTTTATGTTATATATGATTTTGTAAAGGATAACCTCGCCGTATTCCCAATGATGATGAATATGTCGGTGAGCGAGGCGGCAGCTGCTGCCGGTTCTATGATATTCTCGCTGTTTACCAAGGTGGCTATCGCATTTGCGTTTCTTGCCGGTTTTGATTATATGTATCAGCGCTGGGATTATGAAAAGAAGCTCCGAATGACCAAGCAGGAGGTCAAGGAGGAATATAAGAACATCGAGGGAGATCCGCAGGTAAAGAGCAAGATAAAGCAGCGTCAGCAGGCGATGTCACGTCAGCGAATGATGCAGGCTGTACCCTCTGCGGACGTTGTAATAAGAAACCCTACCCACGTTGCAGTTGCGCTTAAATACGACAAGGAAAAAAATCATGCGCCTGTTGTTGTGGCAAAGGGAGTTGATTCCGTCGCACTCAGGATAGTGGCTATTGCCGAGGAAAACAACGTTATGACTGTTGAAAACGTGCTTCTGGCAAGAGCCTTGTACAAGCAGGTCGAGATTGACCGTGAGATACCGTCGGAATTTTATAAGGCTGTGGCTGAGGTGATCGCCCTGCTTTACAAGCAGAAAGGGCTTGGAGCAGACGGCGAGAAGAGCTTAGAGGCATAGCGTTTTAAGTAAGTAAAGGAGTATCCGGATTGAAACTACTGAGTAAGCTTTTTTCAAACACCGTCGCAATATTCGTTGTGCTGGTAGTTTTTCTGATAATCATACCGCTGCCGACGTTTGTGCTGGACTTTATGTTTGTTCTTCAGCTGGGATTATCGCTTATAATACTTCTTACAACTTTATATATAAAGAAAACGCTGGAATTTTCAGTGTTTCCCACTATTTTGCTTATCACTACGCTTTTGCGTCTGGGACTTAACATTTCCTCCACACGTTCTATCCTCACAAGAGAGGGCTACGCAGGAGAAATGGTCAAGGCGTTCGGAAGCTTTGTTATCAAGGGCGATGTTGTAGTAGGTCTTATCATCTTCCTTATCATCGTTCTTGTGCAGTTCCTTGTAATCACCAAGGGTTCGGAGCGAGTTGCCGAGGTTTCGGCAAGATTTACTCTGGACGCAATGCCCGGAAAGCAGATGGCTATAGACGCCGATTTAAGCTCCGGACTTATCGACGAGCAGGAAGCCAGAAGACGCCGTGCGGAAATTCAGCGAGAGGCTGATTTCTTCGGTTCTATGGACGGTGCCAGCAAATTCGTCAAGGGCGACTCGATAATGTCTATCGTGGTCACATTCATTAACCTTATCGGCGGAATAATCATAGGAATGATAAACGGTACGGGAGATTTCTCCACTATCGTTTCGACCTATACGACGGCGACCGTGGGCGACGGTCTGATGTCCCAGATACCTGCGCTGCTGGTGTCGGTGGCTTCGGGTATGATGGTAACCAGAAGCGCTTCCGAAAACAACATCAACTCCGATATCGGAAAGCAGTTCCTTTCTCAGCCAAAGGTGCTGATGATAGCGGGTATCACCCTTGAATGTCTTACGCTTATCGGATTTCCTTTTCTTCAGACCACCGTTATTGCCGCTTTGCTGGTAACAATGGGCATCATGCTTGACAGGCAGCAGAAAAAGCTGGCTGTGGCACAGGAAGCCGAGCAGGAGGCAGAGCAGACGGAGGAGATACAGTCAGAGGCAAGCTTTTACCGCAATATCGACAATCTTTACGGTCTGCTGAATGTGGAGCAGATAAAAATTGAATTTGGCTATTCGCTTATACCGCTGGTAGATGAAAAAAGCGGCGGAACATTTCTTGACAGAGTTGTAATGTTCAGAAAGCAGTTCGCTGTGGATATGGGCTTTGTTATACCGCCCGTTCAGCTGAAAGACAGCGGAGTGCTTAACCCTAATCAATATGTTATTTACATAAAGGGCGAAGAGGTCTCTGGCGGAGACGTGCTTGTAGACCACTATCTGGGACTTGCCCCCAGCGAGGAAGAGGATACTATCGACGGAATAGAGACAATAGAGCCTGCTTTCGGGATAAAGGCAAAATGGATATCCGAAGAGAACAAGGTCAAGGCGGAGCTTTTCGGCTATACGCTTATAGACCCTACTTCTGTTATAATCACTCATCTTTCGGAGATAATCAAGGCTCACGCACACGAGCTGCTCAACAGACAGGAAGTAAACAATATGCTTGAAAACCTGTCAAAGACCAATTCGGCGCTTGTAAAGGAGATAGTTCCTGCTATCGTGCCAATAAGCGATCTGCAAAAGGTGCTGTGCAAGCTGCTTGAGGAAAAGGTGCCTATCCGAGATCTGGAAACGATACTTGAAACGCTTGCGGACTTTGCTCCCAAGATAAAGGATATAGATATGCTCACCGAGTATGTAAGGCAGGCGCTGAAAAGAACTATTTCCAGAAAGTTCTCGGAGGCGGGTCAGATCAAGGTGGTCACTCTGGACGCAGATATCGAAAACGCTATCATGGGTTCGATAAAGAAAATGGACGGCGGTTCATATCTTTCTCTGGATCAGAACACTATACAGAAGATCATTCTTGCGACCACAAGGGAGCTTGACAAGATAAAGGATCTTGTAAACGAGCTTGTGGTGGTAACATCTCCTGTGGTGAGAATTTACTTTAAAAAGCTGGTGGATCAGTTTTATCAGAACGTTACGGTGCTGTCGTTCAGTGAGATAGACAACAACGTGAAGCTTCAGGCTCTGGGCAACATTGCAATGGACTAGCGGCGTATGAGCCTGAACAAATCAGGGACGGGGAAGTGGTAAATTGAATTTTACCAAAAATAAGAATACTTTTACCGAAGAGCAGTTTCTTGAAAAGCTTGCCGAATACCGTTCAACGGGGAGCAAGTCGGTGAGAAACGAGCTTGTTATGAATTTTGCATATATTCCGCAGACGGTGGCGGTTCAGCTGAGAGGTCTGGCAAACGGCTATGCTCAGGTGGACGACATGGTAAATCAGGGAATAATCACGCTGATGGACTGCATCGAGCGGTTTGACGAAACAAAGGGCATAGCCTTTGAATATTATGCCTTTATGAGAGTAAGAGGCGGAGTTATCGACCTTATACGCAAGCAGGACTGGGTGCCAAGGCGTGTGAGGGAAATGGATAAAAGGATAAACGAAGCAAGAAACGCTTTGTCTCACAAGCTGATGAGAGAGCCTACCGACGCCGAGCTGGCGGCGGAGCTTGATATCAGCGAAAGCAAGCTTTCGGGCGCAGTTGCCGAAATAAACAACAGCGTGGTCTTTTCCTTTGAGGAGCTTATTCAGAATATGTCGCAGATGGGTTCTTCTCTTGAAACTGACGGTTTGAGTCCCGAAAAAAAGCTTGTGAAGGAAGAAATGCAGAAGGTGCTTGCCAAGGCTATCGACGGGCTCAGCGAAAAGGAACGCATGGTCGTTTCCCTTTACTATTACGACGAGCTTACTCTCTCGGATATTGCACAGGTGCTTGAGGTGTCGGTGCAGAGAGTTTCGCAGATAAACTCAAAGGCGGTGTCAAAGCTTAAAACTGCCATGGAAAAGTATGTTTACGGTTAGTACCCAGTGAGGATATTCACACCGGAAAGTGTGACTTTTGTGCCGTTTGTCACGGTGCAGATATATGAAAGGAAAGGTCATTACATATGCTGAGAGGATATTACAGCGCCGCTTCGGGTATGCTGGTGCAGCAGAGAAATCTTAATGTTATAGGCAATAATATAGTTAATTCACAAACTCCCGGCTACAGAGCCCAGAGAGTTGTTCAGACCACCTTCGATCAGGAAGTAGTTTCGAGATACGAGGGGGGAGAATACACCACTATCGGAAACGGCAGACAGATAAACGAGGTTGAAACGGTTGACACCCTGTTTAACGAAAGCTCTATCTATGAGACGGAAAATCCTTATGATATGGCAATTCTTTCGGACGGATTTTTCAACATAAAGGGCGAGGGCGACAGGACATTTCTCACAAGAAACGGTACTTTCAGCCTTGACGATGAGGGTTATCTCCAGCTGGAGGGCATAGGCAGAGTACAGAACGAAGCCGGAGGCGATATTTATGTGGGCGGCTCGGATTTCACCATGGATTCATGGGGAAACATTTACGACATTGACGGACGGTTTTCGGGCAGGATACTTGTTACACAGCCTGCCGAGGATTCGCAGATGGTCAAGTTTGAAAACGGACTATTCCTCACCGACAACGTAACTCAGGTGGAGGACGCCGAAATAAAGCAGTTCGGCTATGAAAGAGCAAACGTTGACATGAATGACGA
This sequence comes from Oscillospiraceae bacterium, assembly GCA_051882095.1. Classification (GTDB taxonomy): domain Bacteria; phylum Bacillota; class Clostridia; order Oscillospirales; family Ruminococcaceae; genus FB2012. Next base: position 2,612 of record JBJERD010000344.1, on the reverse strand, counting down.
GTACACAAGACTTATGGAGGCGCAGGCTGCTTTCAAGGCGTGCAGCACGGCTCTTTCGGTAATAAACGCTCTTAACACAAAGTCGGCAAGCGAGATTGCCTCGATAACTTAATAACAGAAACAGACCTTTTGGAGGTATAAAATGAATATAGCTTTTTATGTGGGCAGAAGCGGAATAATGGCTCATTCAAACAGCCTGAATATTTCCGCTCAGAACGTTACCAATGTAAATTCCATAGGATACAAGGCTACTACCGCTGATTTCCGAGAGCTTGTATATAATGAGATGGATCAGAATATAAACAAAGAGCTTGCAGAGGAAAAGAAGATACTTAACGGTCATGGAGTGAAGATACAGAACGATTCCCTGCAGTTTTCACAGGGAACGCTTTCCACTACCGAATACGACCTTGACTTTGCCATTGCAAGCGGAAACAGCCTTTTTGCCGTTGACAGAAACGGTGAGATACAGTACACAAGAAACGGAGCCTTTGACGCAAGCGTTGAGGACGACGGAGTTTATCTTGTGACTAGCGACGGCGCATATGTTCTTGACAGGCAGGAGCAAAGAATAAGGATACCCCAGGACGAGAATGGTCAGCTGGATATTGACGGACTGCATGAGACCATAGGAGTATTCTCGTTTGACAATCCATTCGGCTTGCAGCGTGTGGACGGACAGAGCTTTGTTACTACCGACACAAGCGGAGAAGCAAGGATAGCAACAGATGAGGAATACGAGCTTATTCAGGGAGCAGTTGAGCGTTCAAACACAAATCTGGCAAAGGAAATGTCGGATATTATAGTAACTCAGAAGGCTTACGCCTTTTCTTCAAAGGTAGTTCAGGTGGCTGACGAGATAGAGGATATAGTAAACAATCTCAGAAGCTGAGTATAGCAGATTTTTCGGAAGGGACTGATTTTGATGGCTGATATAACAAGAGCGGCTACGCCTATAACCAACCGCAACATCATTCAGCCGTCGAAGGAAAGCCGCAACGCAAACGAAGTCCCTTTTGATTTTCAGGATACCTCCAAGGTAAAGCAGACCACTCAGAACAGCGATATGCAGAGCCAGAACAACGTTTTGCGTCAGGACGGCTCTACAACAGGCTTTTATGAGATCCTGCACGATGCGGAGATATCCTCGGCATTTTTGAAAAACATTTTTCTTCTCAAAGAGATAGTGGATATCCTGCCTCTTAACAATTCGACTCAGACGGAGGAAATGCAGCAGCTGCTTGACAATCTGGTGCTGAAGCCGGAGGAGATAGCCGGTGAGATGATGCGGCAGGAGGATATATCCACTATTTTCAAGGGTGGATTTTTCGATATTCTTAGGGGGCTTATATCCCAGAACGCCGAGAAAAATCAGGTGCAGCCCGAAGAGGCTATGCAGTTCCGTGACGCTGTGGCTAATCTGCTTAAAGCGCTCAACAACGACAGCTCAAAGGCGGATATATTCAAATCGGTGGAAAACAATCTTGAATATCTCAAAGAGCAGGTCTATGCTTCTCCAAAGCTGACGGAGGAGCTTGAAAAGGTCATCGCAGATATAAAGGATTTCGGCAAAATGACCGAAGGGCTTGAAAACACAAAGGGAATGGAGCAGGCCTTCGGACAGCTGAAATCTCAGATGTTTTCGGTGTTCGGCGCTGTGGAGAAAAGTATTCTCTACAGCGACGAGCTGGCGAAAACAATGTCTATGACCACATACAATCTTTCGAGAGTGTCTATGTCTGAGGACGGAGTGACGGAGGCTTTTGCAAAGCTTCTGGGGCTTATTGAAAATGATACCGACAAGGAAAATCTCACCCACGGGCTGCTGAAATTTCTTGACGACAAAAAGTTCGCCAGCGAATCAAAGACGATGAACGCTCTCACCGAGATACTTGAAAAGCAGGCGGAAAATCCCGAGCTGAAAATGCTCAACTCCGACAGCATGAACAAGATAATACAGAGCCTGCTTTCGTCGCCATGCAATTTTACGCCGCTGCTGCACTATGTTATCCCCGTTGAGTACGAGGACGTTCAGGCTTCGGCGGAAATGTGGATAAATCCCGACGGTCAGGAGGATATGGCAGAACCCACTGACAAAAAATGCACTCATATGCTTATCGTGTTTGAGATAGAGGATATCGGAAAGTTTGAAACGGAGCTTTTCGTTCAGGATAAAAATATCGACCTTAATATACTGTGCCCGGAAGAGTATTCGGATTATTACAGGAATAAGCTTAAAGATCTCCGCAAGGATCTGAGCTTTTCAGATTACAGGCTGAAAAATATCAATGTTGACAAGCTTGAAAAGCCAAGGTCGCTTATTGAAGTTTTCAAATCTCTGCCGCTCAGGAGGACGGGAGTAAATGTCACGATCTAATAATAAAGCAATAGCTCTTAAATATGACCGGGATCATGACAGTGCTCCTGTGGTAGTGGCTTCGGGCTGCGGAGAAATTGCCAAAAAGATAATAGACGTCGCCGAAAAAAACGGCATACCCGTTTACAGAGACGACAGCGCAGCTTCTCTCATGTGTATGCTTCAGGTGGGAAGCAGTATTCCCAAGGAGCTTTACGAGGTGGTGGCGGGAATTTATGTTTCGCTTCTGAAGTCC
>JBJERD010000343.1:0-7187 GCA_051882095.1 Oscillospiraceae bacterium | reverse complement strand
CCTGTGGAAATACAGAGCAGTCGGAACGTATCACCGTGCCCACTGACGGCTTTGCTGCGCCAAGCTCCAGCTCTTCAATGACTGTAACTCTCTTTGAAGCGGTAAGTCTTTTAGAAGGGTAGGTGATAAGAGATTTTTTCAGCTGGATATTTGCTCCGAAAGCGTCGATTATCACTGCCTGCTTCTTTTCACCTGTTATTTTCACTCTTGCAGAAACTGCGCCTCTGACATCAAGTCTTCTCTGATTTACCACACGGCAGTTGATGTAATCAACATGAGGCGTTACAGTTATCATCGGGTTCTGACAGTCACCGTTCATATCCACCGATTTTGAGTAGTTGAGCTTCTGCTCCAGACAGTTGACCTTTGAGCTGCCTTCGCTCTGATAAAGCACCTTGATAGTTACAGCCAGCTCAAATGTCATTTTTTCGCCGTTAATGCTGTGTGAAGTAATTTTAGGCATCACACGGCATTTTAAAATCCTGAAAATATCAGGGCAGTAATCGGGCAGTACGAAGTCACGCTCCACAGCCTGTTCAACCGTTGTATCGAGAGCGGTGTGACTGACTGTAAAGGTTTCCCGATTAACCTTGAATTCCATTGTTCCCATAATAAATGCGTCCTCCTAAAAATTTTTGGTTTTGATTAGCTTGCTAAGACAATATATTCGGACAGCGCATTAATTATGACGGATTTGTTTATGTCAGGCGGTCAGATGGTCTTAATTATGATAGATGCATATAAAAAAGTCCGGGAAGATATGATCTTCTCGGACTTGTGGGTATGTGATTTTTAAAGTATAGACATCTGATCGGGGTCAGGAATATCCTTTGCAAAGCTGCCTGCAACAGGTATGGTCTTGCTGCGGTATTTGTTCAGCTCTGCGGCTGTGTTTTCGTCCACAAGGAACGCCTTTTCAACCGTTGATTTGGCTTTAAGCGTCATGACCTGCACACCGATAGTATCTCTGGTAGCCTTTGGCATAAGCAGGGCAGTGTCGAATATCATGGCTCTGCCGTTTGTTGTCCGCAGCATTATTTCAGCATTGTCCTTGATGTAGAACATCTGTACTATCCTTGATTTTGCGGAATAAGCATTGCTGAGCTTTTTGCGGTTCGTTTTTGTTTCATATGCTTTGAGAGGTACTTTTGCAACCTTGCCGTTTTCAAAGACAAAAATCATATACCCCTCATAATCAAGGGTGTTGACCATAAACTTGACGTTTTCTCCGTTATCGAAAGAAAGCTTGGCAGGAATATAATCTCCCAGTTCGCTGGCCTTGGTATTGTCAAAGGTTGAAGTCTTTGCTTTGTATACCTGACTGCTGTCGCTGAAAAACAGCAGGTCGCCTTTGCTGGTGGTCTCGATCTCCTGAGAGATAAAATCTCCCTCTTTCAGCTTCTGGTCGCTTGCCATTCTCAGTGACTGGGGAGTTATCTTCTTGAAATATCCGCTTGCAGACAAAAACAGCGTGCACTGATATTCGGGGACATCTTCCTCTTCCTCCACTTCTTCGATATCGTTTTTATAGAAGAACTGGGTACGCCTTGGCTGACCGAATTTCTTGATAACGTCTTTCAGCTCGGCAATGATAATATTCTTTATCTTCTTGTCGTTTCCGAGAGTATCGGTAAGCTCGGCAATTTCTTTTTCAAGAGCATCAGTCTCGTCAAGACGTTTCATAATGTATTCACGGTTGAGATGACGAAGCTTTATTTCTGCAATGTATTCAGCCTGGATCTCGTCGATAGAGAAGCCTATCATAAGGTTCGGAACTACCTCGGCTTCTTCCTCGGTCTCCCTGATTATCTTTATCGCCTTGTCGATATCGAGAAGTATCTTGCCCAAAGCTTTCAGAAGATGAAGCTTGTCCTTTTTCTTTTCAAGGTCAAATGAGATCCTGCGCTTTACGCAGTCCATTCTGAAATCTGACCACTCGTGAAGGATATCATATACTCCCATTACCTTGGGATAGCCTCGTACAAGAATATTGAAATTGCAGGAATAGCTGTCCTGCAAGGGAGTGAGTTTATAAAGCTTCTGCATCAGCTTGTCGGGGTCTACGCCTTTTTTGATGTCAATACCTATTTTAAGACCATTCAGGTCGCTTTCGTCTCGGATATCCGATATTTCTCTTATCTTGCCTGCCTTGACAAGCGCAATTATCTTTTCCTTGATAGCTTCGATAGTTGTGGTGGCGGGTATCTCGACTATTTCAAGACACTTGGCTTCCTTGTCAAACTGATATTTCGCTCTCAGTTTTACCGAGCCTTTTCCCGTGCGGTAGATGTTATCCAGCTCCGCTTCATCATAAAGAAGCAGTCCTCCGCCGGGAAAGTCGGGACCTTTCAGAGTTTCAAGTGCGTTGTGATTGGGATTTCTAATCAGCGCAATAGTAGTTTCGCACACCTCTGCAAGATTGAACGAGCAAACCGATGAAGCCATTGAAACGCCTATTCCCACATTGGCATTGACAAGTATCGACGGAAACGTCGCTGGAAGGAGGGTAGGTTCCATCATTGTGTTGTCATAGTTGGGAACAAAATCTACCGTGTTTTTGTCGATATCTCGGAAAAGCTCGCTGCAAATAGGTTCAAGCTTAGCCTCCGTATATCGTGAAGCGGCATAAGCCATATCTCTTGAATACGCTTTTCCGAAGTTGCCTTTTGACATAACATATGGGTGCAGCAGAGCCTCGTTGCCTCGTGCAAGACGTACCATGGTCTCATATATAGCACCGTCGCCGTGGGGATTGAGCTTCATCGTCTGACCCACTATGTTTGCAGACTTAGTAAGACTACCCGTCAGCAGACCCATTTTATACATTGTATAAAGCAGCTTTCTGTGTGACGGCTTGAAACCGTCTATTTCAGGGAAAGCACGTGATACGATAACGCTCATTGCGTATGGCATATAATTCTTTTCAAGCGTGAGCGTGATAGGTTCTTCAACTACCTGACCCGCTCCTGCTATATAAGCGTTTGCTTGCTCGGCGGTCAGCTTTTTCTTTTCGGGTTCTTTTTTCTTTTTTGCCATTTGACTTTACGCTCCTTAATTTTCTGAAAATTGAGTTTCCGCATTTTAGCTGATATCTGCCATATCCAGATAGTCGTGTCCGTTCTGATTGATAAAGTCTTTTCTTCCCTGAAGATTTTCGCCCAGAAGCATATCAAACATATACATCGTATCGTCCACATCGTCGGGATTGACCTTGATAAGTCTTCTTGTGTCGGGATTCATTGTTGTAAGCGACATCATATCCGCTTCGTTTTCACCAAGACCTTTTGAGCGCTGGATAGTGAATTTTTTGTCGCCTATCTCTTTGAGTATCTGTACTTTTTCACTTTCATCATATGCAAAATATTTCTTTTCTTTGCCCTTTTCCTTAACGGTTATCTCAAACAGGGGAGATTCCGCAATATAAACATAGCCTTGCTCGATAAGAGTGGGAGTAAGCCTGTAAAGCATAGTAAGAATAAGAGTTCTTATCTGGAAGCCGTCAACGTCGGCATCTGTGCAGATAACTATCTTGCTCCATTTAAGATTGTCAATGTTGAAAAGCGACAGATCCTTGTTCGCTTTTGTTTTGACTTCAACTCCGCAGCCTAACACCTTTATAAGGTCGGTGATTATCTCGTTTTTGAATATCTTATCATAATCCGCTTTAAGGCAGTTGAGTATCTTTCCACGAACAGGGATAACAGCCTGAAATTCAGCGTCTCTTGCCATTTTTACCGAACCGAGAGCCGAGTCACCCTCCACTATATAAAGCTCTCTGCGTGAAAGGTCTTTTGAACGGCAGTCAACGAATTTCTGCACCTGATTGGAAAGGTCGATAGTACCTGTGAGCTTTTTGGCGATGTTCAGACGTGATTTCTCAGCGTGCTCACGGCTTCGCTTGTTTATCAGCACCTGTTCCGCTATCTTTACGGCTTCGTCGGGATTTTCAATAAAGTAAATCTCCAGCTGATGCTTAAGAAATTCGGTCATACATTCCTTGATGAACTTGTTTGTGATAGCCTTTTTGGTCTGGTTTGCATAGGAGGTCTGAGTGGAGAATGAGCTTGAAACAAGCACCAGACACTCTTCAACATCGGCAAAGGTTATCTGCTTTTCGTTCTTCTGATATTTGTTGTTGTTTTTCAGATAAGCGTTTATCTGATATGTGAACGCAAGCTTTACAGCGTCCTCAGGCGAACCGCCGTGCTCAAGATAGCTTGAGTTGTGGAAATACTGGAGGGATTTAACCTGATTTGAAAAGGTGAAAGCAACGCCCAGCTTGACCTTGTATTCGTCCTTGTCTTCACGGTCCTTACCCTTGCGCTCAGCTTGAAAATGCTGAATGGACGTAAGAGTTTTTTCTCCTGCTATCTCGGCAACATAGTCGGCAATACCGTTTTCATAGCAGTATGTTATCTCTTCAAAGCTGTTGTTTTCACGCTGATATCTTAAAACAAACTGAATGTTCGGATTGACTACCGCTTGCTTTTTCAGAACGTCCTCAAAGTATTCACGCTCTATGTTTATATCGGTGAAAACGTCCAGATCGGGCTTCCAGTGAGTCTTTGTACCCGTTTTCTTGCGTGTAGTCTCTTCCTTGTGCAGTCCGCCGATGTTTTCTCCCTTTTCAAAATGGAGATTGTACTTGCAGCCGTCACGATAGACCTCAACGTCCATATACTCGGATGCATATTGAGTAGCGCAAAGACCCAGACCGTTAAGTCCCAGAGAATACTCATAGTTTTCACCCGTGTTATTGTACTTGCCGCCGGCGTAAAGCTCGCAATATACAAGCTCCCAGTTATATTTCTTTTCAGCCTTGTTGTAGTCAACAGGACAGCCGCGTCCGAAGTCCTCTACCTCTATGCTGTTGTCGTTGTATCTGGTAAGAATGATCTTATTTCCGTTGCCGTCTCTCGCCTCGTCGATGGAGTTTGAAAGTATCTCAAACACCGAATGTTTGCAGCCTTCAAGACCGTCCGAGCCAAAAATTACAGCAGGACGCTTTCTTACACGATCGGCGCCCTTTAATGATACAATGGCTTCGTTGTCGTATTCGTTTTTTCTTGGCATTTAAAATACCAGTCCTTTCAGTAAATTTATAGAAATGATTATCTTTTCGCTATTAAATTTTATTATAACACAAATGTTTTTGTTTTGTCAAATTCCGTTTTTCCCTTATGAATTGACAATTATCCCGGTGTGTGATATAATTTATAATAACGGATCGTATATATAAGCGGGGTGTTTGTTTTGGAATGTCCTAAGTGCAAAAAAACAGTTGGTGAAAATGACGCAGTTTGCAGAAACTGCGGAGTGGCTTTAAAAGAGAATACTGTCAAAAAGCGTTCTAAAGGCTTGCTGGGCAGGAGAAAATCGGATAAATACGAAATAGCCGTGCTTGAAACTACGGAGCACAAAAAGAAGCGTTTCGGCGTTGTTGATTCCAAGACTGAGAAAAAACTGAAGATCATATTTCTTGCCGTTGCTTGTATATTGATAGTAGTTCTGATCTGGTTACTGATTTTGCAGCTTTCGGGTGACAAGGGCAGAAAAATGGCTGCCGAGGCTGCTGAGTTTATAGGCTCTCCCATAACATCTGCGGAAAAAGAGCTGGAGATACACTTCAAAGACGATTCCTTTTTCGGCGTCATCAATAATTCTTTGTCCTTTGATTATATCTATGAATCCGATGAAAGTCTTAAAATTGATGATATCACATATCCCGAGTGGTCAGTAATGGTCACAAAGGATTCGTCGGAAAATATTGAATCTGTAATTTTTACCGATTATTCTATTCTTAAAAAAGACAGCCGGGGTGAAAAGCTGGATAAGCGCATAAATCTTGACAAGTTTGAAAAAGGCGATAAATACAGTTCGGTCTCAGATGAGTTTGATCTTGATCCGTTTAAGATAACATATACAGACGACGCTGTCAGCTATTTGTATAAATATCATTATACCGACCCCACCGGCGACGCTCAGAGCGTGCTGCTGAATGTTGTTTTTGATAAGCAGAACAAATTTCTTTATTATACCTCGGTTGATATTTATCCGCAGAATATGTAGTTTTATACGCTTACAGTGTTATTGTTATAGTTGTTACAAAATTAATACAAATTGTTTCATAATGTCTACAGTTTCTAATTAATTATTGACTTATCGTCAGAATGTTGATATTATGAGTGATGAATTGTGAAGTAAGGAGGTAATGCGTATGGATACAAATGTTAAGCTCTGTATGGGATGCATGAACGAGCTTGATGAAAACGGAGTATGCCATTATTGCAGCTATACCGACGATATTCCTCATTTGCAGTCATACCTTGCTCCCAAAACGGTGCTTGACGACAGATACATTGTCGGAAAAATGCTTTCCTATAACGGTGAAGGCGCTTCATATATTTGCTATGATACTATCGGAAAAACAAAGGCTGTTATCAGAGAATATATGCCCGATACTCTTTGCGAAAGAGAAAGAGGTTCTCAGCGGCTGGTAGTCAATTCCGACTGTCTTGCAAAATACAAAACGTATATGTCAGAATTTGCGGATATGAATAAGGTGCTTTCAAGAATGAGGAACCTTAATCATATTTCCACCGCGATGGATATGTTCGTGCAGAATAACACAACATATGTTGTTCTTGAATATGTTGAGGGCGTGTCATTAAAGAAATTTTTGCAGTCCAATAAGGGCTATCTGACGTGGAATCAGGTGAAAAAGCTTTTTATGCCGCTGTTTACTACCCTTAGCATAATACATAATGCAGGTATTATCCACAGAGGTATCTCACCTGAAAATATTATTGTTACTACCGACGGCGAGCTGAAGCTTACGGGATTTTCTATCAGCTCCATAAGAACGGCGAATACAGGTCTTTCTCCCGAGTTTTATTCGGGATATACTGCCCCCGAGCAGTATTCGTCTCTTGAATATCAGGGAACATGGACCGACGTTTATGCTATCGCTGCGGTGATCTACAGGATACTGACAGGCTGTATGCCTCTTGACGCAAACACCAGAGCGTATAACGATACAATGGTAGAGGCTTCACGCATCAACCCCGATGTGCCTGTTCATGTGTCAAACGTGCTTTCAAGAGCAATGGCGGTCAAAGGTTCCGAAAGGATTCAGACTATAAACGAGCTGGTAACACAGCTTTTCGGAAAACATAATCAGATGGAGC